>NZ_JBEPDM010000010.1:122907-172221 GCF_040300305.1 Streptomyces sp. NPDC000410 | reverse complement strand
TCGACGGTGTGCCGGTGTGTTCGTGTCTGGTCGCGGCCGGTCAGGTCGAGGGCCGCGAGGTCGTCACCGTCGAGGGCCTGGCGGACTTCGCCAAGCACCGCGAGGACGCCCACCCGGGCGGAGCCTGCGGCTCCGGCGGCTGCGGTACCTCCCTGGACGCCGCCCAGCGCTGGCAGGCCAAGGGCAGCGACGGCCAGACCGGCGAGGGCGCCGAACTCTCCCCGATCCAGCAGGCGTTCATCGACGCCGGCGCCGTGCAGTGCGGCTTCTGCACCCCGGGTCTCCTGGTCGCCGCCGACGAGCTCCTGGAGCGCAACGACTCGCCGTCCGACGCGGACATCCGCGAGGCCCTGTCCGGCAACCTCTGCCGCTGCACGGGCTACGAAAAGATTTTGGACGCGGTCCGCCTGGCCGCGGCCCGCCAGGAACGTCAAGCACTCCAGGAAGGCGCGGTCTGATCATGGCTGGAACCACCACCGGTATCCCCAGGAACGTCACCCAGGGTTCGCAGACGAAGGGCGGCATCGGCGAGTCGACGCTGCGCCCGGACGGCACCCTCAAGGTGACCGGCGAGTTCGCGTACTCCTCGGACATGTGGCACGAGGACATGCTGTGGGGCCAGACGCTCCGCAGCACCGTCGCGCACGCCGAGATCGTGTCGATCGACACCTCCGAGGCGCTCGCCATGGACGGCGTCTACGCCGTTCTGACGCACGACGACCTGCCGGCCGCGAAGAACTACGGCATGGAGTTCCAGGACACCCCGGTACTCGCCTACGGCAAGGTCCGCCACCACGGTGAGCCGGTCGCCCTCGTGGCCGCCGACCACCCGGAGACCGCGCGCCGCGCCGCCGCGAAGATCAAGATCGAGTACAAGGAGCTGCCCCTCATCACCGATGAGGCATCGGCGACCGCTCCCGACGCGATCCTGGTCCACGAGAACCGGGACGACCACCACGCCGCCCACGTCCCGCACCAGAACATCGTGCACCACCAGCCGATCATCCGGGGCAACGCCGCCGAGGCCGCCAAGAAGGCCGACGTCATCGTCACCGGCGAGTACACCTTCGGCATGCAGGACCAGGCCTTCCTCGGCCCGGAGTCCGGCCTCGCGGTGCCGTCCGAGGATGGTGGCGTCGACCTGTACGTGGCCACGCAGTGGCTGCACTCGGACCTCAAGCAGATCGCCCCGTGCCTCGGCCTGCCCGAGGAGAAGGTGCGTATGACGATGGCCGGCGTCGGCGGCGCGTTCGGCGGCCGCGAGGACATCTCGATGCAGATCCTCGCCTCCGTGCTCGCGCTGCGCACGGGCAAGCCGGTGAAGATGGTCTACAACCGCTACGAGTCCTTCTTCGGCCACGTGCACCGCCACCCGGCGAAGCTCTACTACGAGCACGGCGCCACCAAGGACGGCAAGATCACGCACATGAAGTGCAAGATCGTGCTCGACGGCGGCGCCTACGCGTCGTCCACGGCCTCGGTCGTCGGCAACGCCGCGTCCCTCTCGGTGGGCCCGTACGTCATCGACGACGTCGACATCGTGGCGATCGGCCTCTACTCCAACAACCCGCCCTGTGGCGCCATGCGCGGCTTCGGCGCTGTCCAGGCGTGCTTCGCGTACGAGGCGCAGATGGACAAGCTGGCCGCGAAGCTGGGCATGCACCCGGTGGAGTTCCGGCAGCTCAACGCGATGGAGGAGGGCACGATCATGCCGACCGGGCAGCCGGTCGAATCGCCCGCCCCGGTCGCCGAACTGCTGCGCATGGTCAAGGCCCGCCCGATGCCGCCCGAGCGCCAGTGGGAGACCACCGACGGCGCCGACGTCCGCGCGCTGCCCGGCGGTCTGTCGAACACCACGCACGGCGAGGGCATCGTCCGCGGTGTCGGCTACGCGGTCGGCATCAAGAACGTCGGCTTCTCCGAGGGCTTCGACGACTACTCGACCGCCAAGGTGCGCCTGGAGGTCATCAACGGCGAGCCCGTCGCGATGATCCACACGGCCATGGCGGAGGTCGGCCAGGGCGGTGTCACCATCCACGCGCAGATCGCCCGTACCGAGCTCGGCGTGCAGCAGGTGACCATCCACCCCGCCGACACCCAGGTGGGCTCGGCCGGTTCGACGTCCGCGGGCCGCCAGACGTACATGACCGGCGGCTCCATCAAGAACTCCTGCGGCATCGTGCGCGAGAAGGTCCTGGAGATCGGCCGGCGCAAGTTCGGCTCGCACCACCCGGCGTGGGCCACCGCCGAACTCCTCCTGGAGGGCGGCAAGGTCGTCACCGACGGCGGCGAGGTCCTCGCCACCATCGTGGACGTCCTGGAGGACGAGGTCCTGGAGGTCGAGGAGGAGTGGCGGCACCGCCCCACCGAGCCCTTCGACCGCGTCACCGGTCAGGGCAACGGCCACGTCCAGTACGCCATCGCCGCGCACCGCGCGGTCGTGGAGGTGGACACGGAGCTGGGGCTCGTCAAGGTCGTCGAACTGGCCTGCGCCCAGGACGTCGGCAAGGCGCTCAACCCGCTCTCCGTCATCGGCCAGATCCAGGGCGGCACCACCCAGGGCCTGGGCGTCGCGGTGATGGAGGAGATCATCGTCGACCCGAAGACCGCGAAGGTGCGTAACCCCTCCTTCACGGACTACCTCCTCCCGACCATCCTCGACACCCCGACCATCCCGGTCGAGTACCTCGAGATGGGCGACCCCGCCGCGCCGTACGGAGTGCGCGGCATCGGTGAGGCCCCGACCCTGTCGTCCACCCCGGCGGTCGTCGCGGCGATCCGCAACGCGACGGGCCTGGAACTCACCAAGACGCCGGTCCGCCCCGAGCACCTCACCGGGACCTGACCGGGACCTGACCGGCCTCGGGCGGCGGCGCGCGCGTTTCGGTCCGCCGCGCCGCCGCCCGGGACCACCCGTCGCGTGCGATTCGGGAGGGGCGAGGGCGCGGACGGCGTGCCCTGAGGGGCTTGGTCTCGTTCTTAGGAACGTACTTATTAGACGTACGATTCTAAGAACCCCGGGGTCGACGCCGTTCGGAGCCGCGGCGGTAAGTGCGGCAGCTCCGGCTACGTTGAGGCGCCAGCGATGCTATGCGGCCGAGGCGTCACGGCCGTCAAGGTCTGGATACCCTCCGGACGGCCGACCGAGTGGCAGGGGCCGATTCGGCTTCCTGCGCGGCCATGACCTCGTCGCCGTGCTCGAAGGCCCACGCGCCGATGGCGTCGATGGGTGCCAGCAAGGTCCGTCCCAGATCCGTGAGTTCGTACTCCACCCGCGGTGGTGCTGCCGCATGCGTCGCGCGCCGGGCCACCAGTCCGTTGAACTGCAGGCGCCGCAACGTCTCGGTGAGGACCTTGGAGCTGATGCCCCCGATCCGCTCCCGCAGTTCGACGGGGCGCCTGGGACCGTCGCGCAGCGCCCAGAGCACCACGGCGTTCCACGTGTTCGAGAGCAGGTCGAAGGCGAGGCGGGCACGGCAGTCGGCGAGGAAAGCGTCGGTCGTCACGTACCAAATGGTGCCCGAGCGGCCTCCTAGCGTCGTTCCGAACGGTCGAACAGGCACTGAGAGGAAACGCGTGATGAGAATCGGCGTGCTGGGAACGGGCAACATGGCGGACGCACTCGCCACCCACTGGACGCGGGCCGGTCACGAGGTGGCCATCGGCGGGCGGGACGCGCACAGGGCGGAGCGGCTCGCGGCGCGCATCGGAGGCGGTGCGAAGGCTGTCGGTCTGCGTGAGGCGGCCGAGTTCGGCGAGGTGGTGCTGGCAGCACTGCCCTTCGGCGCGGGGGCAGTCGTGGCACAGGAGCTGCGGGAGTCGCTGGCCGGGCGGGTGCTGCTGGACTGCTCGAACCCGGTCGGTCCGGGCTTCCGGCTGCTGACCGAAGGAGGCCCCTCGGCCGCGCAGCGGCTGGCCGCGGCGGCACCGGGAGCACACGTGGTCAAGGCGTTCAACCTCTGCCATGAGGACGTGTGGCGCATGCGGCCACCCGTCTTCGACGGGCGGCCACTGGCCGTTCCGGTCTGCGGGGACGACGAGGCCGCAGTCGTGCGCGTACACGAGTTGGTACGCCATGTGGGCTGTGAGCCCTTGGCGGGCGGCGGTCTCGAACGGGCGGGGTTGCTGGAGGCGACCGCCGCGCTGTTCATCGCCCTGTGGGTCGGGGAGGGAGCGGACGCCCAGGCGATCGCCCCTCCGCTGGCCTATGCGGCCGGACCTACAGGCCGGGCGCTCGATGGTTGAGCCGGGCGCTCCTCCAGGCGTACGCGGAGAAGACCGCCGCCTATGTCGGGCGGATCCGTGGCACCTGGTGTCCGCAGTTGTCGAGGCCGAGCCCGCACTGCGAAGTGGCGTATGCGGTCGGTCCGGACTGTGACGACCAAGATCACATCGGCGGCACTCCGCCAGTGCGACACGAACACTCTCCCGCCAAAACACCCATATGTCGCATAGCGTCACCCGAATGCCGCGCATCTGTACCAGTGTGTCCGACGTTGGTGGGATATGACATCACTCGTGTCCTCAACCGCGCCATGGAGCCCGTCCGTCGGCGCGGACTCCTACCCCGATGCCCGTGTGCTCTTGACGCGGGCGTGGACCTTCACGCCGGGCCCCGCGTCCATCCCCGACGCGAGCGCCCTCTTGTGCTACGGCGGCGAGCGAATCGAATTGCGGGAGTCGTCCGAGGCCTTTGAGAAGTTCCTGTCGGAGATGCGTGAGATCCAGGACGAGTTCGACCGTCTGTGGTCCCGTGGCCCGGCCGACGCACGGCACAGGGAATGGGCTGGGCGCACCCGCCATGTCTGAGGTCTACAGAGACTACGCAGTGGGCGGAACCCCCCTTGAGCCGGATGCGACGGCATGGTCCTATGGGCCGGGCGCGACGGCCTGGTCCTATGAGTCGGGCGCGACGGCCTGGTCCTACACGGACTACGGGCAGCCCTATGTCGTGGCCGCGCAGCAGCCGCCGTTGACTCCGTTCGTTCCCTTGGACCCATCATGGGACCCGGCGGAAGAGCTGGAACATCTGCTGAGGGACCAAGCCGCAGCCGACGACGCCGCGTTCCTCCCCGACACCTCGTTCCTCTCCGACGCCGCGTTCCTCGCGGAGCCCACTCCGGAGCCCAGTGAGGAGATGGCCGCCGAGGAACGTCTCACAGGTCTGGCGCAGATCACCTCAGAACTGCCACCCGTACGCACCATGCCCGCGCACCGCCGTGTCCAGCCGCGAAGGCCCACGCTCAGCCGGCTGCAGAGAGCCAGTTACTTCATCGCCGCGGTAGCTGCTGTCGTCGTCTCGATGGTCAGCGTGCTCGGGGGAATGCTCACGTACGACCCTCTTCGCCAACTCGCCGGTATCCACGCCCCCTACAGCTCAGGCTGGCCGCTGCTGGTCTACGGCCCCTGGGTGGTGGCCACCCTGTCCATCCTGCGCGCCGCGCTCCACCGGCGTCGCGCGGCGCACTCCTGGTCCGTTGTGCTGTTCTTCTCCAGCATCGCCATGTTCCTGTGCATCGCCCAGGCACCCAGGACCATCACCGGCGCGGCGACCGCGGCTCTTCCCGCTCTCGCGGCCCTCGCCTGTTTCCAGCAGCTCGTCCGCCAGATCACGCTCACCCGTCCACCCCGCAAGGCCGTCCGCCGACGCCGCGCGTCCGCACCGCCCCCCTCCACCTACCGTCACCCGAAGCAGATTCCCAAGCAGAAGACCGGCGCCCGAGTCCCTCGGGGCCCGAGGGAGCCGTAGCGCCGGACGGAGTCGGCGGTCGGTCCAGTGGGAGTCCCGGGCATACGGGGGGAGGGGGGAGCTGGGGGGCGCGGACATGGAGGGTGGAGGTCCCCCGTCCATGCCGGCCGGCCGCTCTTCCCGTCGTGCGTTCATACGGCCTGTCCGCGTGCGTGACCCGACGGCCGCGGCCGACACCTGCACTGCGCACCGACCGCACCCCCGACCCCACGGCCCACGGTCCCGGCCGGGGGCTCACTCTGGTCGAGGCCCTCGCCGCGCACTGGGGCACGGCGGACCGCGTCGTCGGCAAGACGGTCTGGGCGGAGCTGGCCCTGCGAGGGCCATCAGTGGACATCGGAATTAGTTCCGAACTGCCCTCATGGCATGACACCGACTGAGGCTGTGACCTATTCGGAGCTGTCCAAGCGTCCGGGGGACGTGGCTGAGCGGCTCACAAGGACCGAGCGCCTCCGGATCGAGCGGCGCGACGGCGCTGACCTGGTGCTGACCACCATGGAGCGCGAGGAGCGCCGCGAAGAGGCGGTCACCACCATCGCTCACACCTTCGCCGCGCTGATAAAGACCGACGACGGAGCCCGTGCACTTCTGCTCGCGCTTCCCGAGATCTTCCCGTGGGTGCGCCACCTCGACGAAGACGAAGTGCGGGAAATGACGGTTGAGCTGGTCAACGCCGTACGGGACGCCGCTGAGCTGGATGTCTTCGGCCCACTGAACGGAGTGGTGGCCGGCTGGAAGGCCACGGCGCGGATCAAGGCCGATCCCGACGAGTACGCCGAGGCTCTCAGGCTCAGGGCCGACCATGACACCGACTTTGGGCCGGTGACCGCTCCGTGACACCCAAGAGGGGGGATCGGGCGGCGCCGCCGCCACTTGTGCGCGTACGCGAGTTGGTGCGCGACGCGGGCTGCGAGCCCCTGGCGGCGGCGGTCTCGAACGGGCGGGGCTGCTGGAGGCGACCGCCGCGCTGTTCATCGCCCTGTGCGTCGGAGAGGGAGCGGACGCCCAGGCGATCGCCCCGCCGCTGGCCTACGCGGCCGGACCTACAGCCCGAGCGCGTACGTAACGAAGGACGACCAGGCGGCCGGGGGGACGGCGAGCTGGGGGCCGGTCACGTTCTTGGAGTCGCGGACGTGGATGGTGGAGGGGCAGGCGGCGATCTCGACGCACTCGCCGCCTTCGCCGCCGCTGTGGCTGGACTTGCGCCACTCGACGGCGACCTCGATGCAGTCGCCGCCCTCGCCGCCGCTGTAGCTGCTCTTGAACCAGTGGAGCTGCTCGATGGTCATCGACGTTCTCCCAGCTTCTTCTCGATCAGGGACAAGGACTCCCGGGGCGACAGGGCCCGCGCCCGCAGGATCCCATAGCGCTCGGCGAAGACACCGACTTCTTCGCGATTGGTGATCAGTCGGGAGTACCCCTGGATCTCCGTGTAGGCCACCTGATGCCGCCCCTTGGGAGTCAACAGGATGAACTTACCGTCCATGCAGGGGTGTTCCTCGTGGCTGGTGGGCATCACCTGAAGCTCAACGGTCCGCAGCTGCCCGATGTCCAGCAACCGCCGCAACTGCTCCTCGTGGACGGCGCCTCCTCCGATCGGTCGGTCGAGCACGGACTCCTCCACCACGAAGCTGAACGTCGGTGCGGGCCAGCGTTCGAAGATCTTCTGTCGGTCCATCCGGTCGGCCACACGCTTCTCGATGGTTGCCTCGTCCAGCAGCGGCCTCCGCTGCCTGAAGATCGCCCGCGCGGTGTCCTCGGTCTGAAGCAACCCAGGAATCGCCTGATTGCTGTAGTCGTGCACCGCGACGGCCTCGGCCTCCTCTTTCGCGTAATCCCGGAACCAGTCCGGATGTCGCGTCCGCGCCTTCGCCAGCGCCTCCTCCACGTCCGGGACCGCCGCCTTCAGTACACCCTCGGCGCCCAGGAAGTCGTCGACCCGGACCAGGAAATCCGGCTGCGGTGTCCGTACGCCCCGCTCGATCGAGGAAATCAGATCCTCCCCGCAGTGCACCCCGACGCCCAGCTCCCGCTGACTCAGCCCGGCCCGTTCCCGGAGCACCTTGATCTGTTTCCCGAGCGCCCTGAACAGATGCGCCGTACCGTCCACTTCAGCCGGCCGCTCCGGCCGCTCGTCCCGTCGTGCGTCCCACATGCTCGTACCGCCTGTCCGCGTGCGTGCCCCAACGGTCACGGCCGACACCCGCACTGTGCACCGACCGCACCCGTACCATTACCCAGCGTCGTGACGTCACTCCTGGTCAGGGTAGGCCGCACCGGACACGCTCGGTGACATGAATGCCGAAACCGCCACCCCTACGGTGCAGTTCACCCAACGCCTCAGCGCCACCCGCCGGGGCGCCCGCCTCGCCCGCCACCTGGCCGCCCACCAACTCGACGTCTGGGGCTTCCCTTACGGCGGGGACTTCTCCGACGCGGCCGCCCTGCTCGTATCGGAACTCGCCACGAACGCCATCACCCACGCCCGCGTCCCGGGCCGCGACTTCCAGCTGCGCCTCGCGCTCACCGCGACGACTCTTCGTATCGAGGTCTCCGACGCCCGCGCCGACCGCACCCCGACCTCAGGCCCCACGACCCCGGCCCCTGACTCCGAGACCGGCCGGGGGCTCATCCTGGTCGAGGCGCTCGCCACGCGCTGGGGCACGGCGGACCGCCTCGTCGGCAAGACAGTCTGGGCGGAACTGGTCCTGCCCTAGGCGCGCTGGGGCCCTACCCGCCGAAGGCAGGGAGAGCGAGGGCGATCATCCCGACGAGGCCGACGCAGACGATGCCCAGTGCGAAGACGGCGTCCCAGGCCGTACGGGGCCCGATTCGCAGACGGCCACGTAGTTCGATTTCCGCGAGTTGTAGGCGACCCGGACGGTCGGGCCCTTGGGCTTGCTGTAGACGGGGCGGGTCACGCCGTTGGTGTCCGTGTACGCGTAGGTGTTGCTGATCCTCTCCGCGTCGACGGTGATGCCGTACCGGGGCAGATACCAGTGCAGGAACGCCAGCCACAGCGCCGCGCCGCCGAACGCGGTGACCCCCGCGCCGACGGCGCCGACGAGCAGGACCCCGATGGTGGAGAGTGCGTCTCCCAGATCCTGACGCCCACGGACAGGGCGATGAGGGCGAGGCCGACGGCAAGCGCCCACCGCTTGGCGAGGCGCAACAGCGGGTCATCCTCCCCGGGGGTCGTTCAGGGTGCGGGTGGTGACGAGCGTCGAACCGTCGTCCGTCTCGTCCCCGTCGGCCCGTTCGGGCAGGGCGTCGTTCACGGCGTCGGCGAAGACGGTGCCGGCGGCCTCGCTCACCCCCTCGACCCGGTGCACGGCCGGCGCGGCCCCGGCCGGAGCCGTCAACTCGACGGCGACGGCCCGCCCTTCGGCGCGGACCCGCGCGATCGCCGCGAGGGAGATGCGCGGCTCCTGGCGGGGCGGCGCAGGAGCAACGCCTCGCCCTCGGAGCGGTGGCCGACGCACGCACGCCGATTGCACTCCGCCCCCGGCCCTCGATCTCATCTTGATCGAGGGTCTCCACGCTTGCTGAGGCACGGCGGACCGCGACGTAGGCAAGACGGTCCGAGCGGACCTGGTTCTTGGAGGTCAGCCGATGCGACCGATGTGAATCACCACGATGGTGATCGTCTCGTTGGAGATTTCGTACATCACGCGATACTGACCGACGTGCATGCGACGCAGATCAGGTGAGCCGTATTCGGCTGAACCTGGTGGGCGAGGCTCCTCCGCCAATAGATCGACAGAGGCGAAAACCTGCCGCAGACCATCGGGGTCGTCCTTGAGGAAGCGCGTGGCGGCGTCGGTGGCCTGCAGCCGCCAGATGATCTGATAGCTCACTCACGCCCCAGGCCGAGCCGTGCACGGACTTCTTCGTGGGGCACACCGGCGACTGTGCCGGCCGCTTGCTCTGCCCGGTACTCCGCGAGAGCCAGCGCGTCCTCCAGGTCGGCCAGTTCCTGCGGGTTTATCAGCACGGCCGCAGGCTGGCCGTGATCAGTGATCGTGATGCGCTCGCGGGCATGCGAGGCCCGCCTGACCAGCGATCCGAAGCGGGCGCGGGCTTCGGTGATAGGCAGCGTCTGGCTCATGCGGGAAGTGTACACTTCCCGCCTCTTCTTTGTGGGCCCTCAACCGCATGGGCGGACGACGCCGCCTCAGCACGGAGTGCTGGCCCGTCGGGTTGTACGTCTACGCGACATCAACCCCACGCCACACGGCCCGCGCTACGTGAGCCGGGGACTTCGTGTACGGCGAAGGCCTCGCCATCGGGGACGGGAGCATCTCGACGGAGAACCTGCCCCGCTGCGGGGGGCTGGACCGTCGCGCGGGCCGTCGCGTCGTAGGCGCGCTGGTGAGGGACTCACGTTCCAGTGACGGGGGGAGGTCCTCACGGTCGTCCGCAGTGGAATAACTGCCGCGCCAGTCCGGGATCCGGTCCGCTGCGAGCTCGAGCTTTCGCGGGCCGCTATCCGTCACTGCACACGTTCCATTAAGTGTTCAGCACGGCGGCATTTCGTATCCTTCGGAATCCTGCAATATTGCGGTCAGCTGACACTAATTCCCGGGTCGGGCTGCCCGGATCTCCCCGTCGCCGAGGTCCGTGAGTCGAGGGCGGTCAGGAGCGCGGACATCGATCGGTTCATGCGCATGATGCACCTACTCGGATTCCGCCGCCCACGCGCTCACGCTCCACACGTCCCCTTGCCCCAGCTGCCGACCGCGTCGCTGCCCATCGTCGTTCACGATCACCGTCACATGTGCGGCACGGGCGCGGAAGCGGTGTTCGAAGAAGCCGCCTTGGTCCACGTCCTTCAGACAGGTTGCTTCGGGGACCTGAGACAGAGCTTCCCACAGGTCCGACCAGGACAGGTATCGCGGGAAGTCGACGCCTGTTCCCTCGCGCCACTTCTCCGCGAGTTCGCGGCCCCAGGCCAGCCGGTGCAGTTCCAACGTCGCGCTGGCCATCACCCAGGCCGTCGGGGTGGCGTTGAAGGAGAACTCGACGAATCCATAGTCCCGACGCATGCTGAGCCCCGATGCGTCGACATCGTCGAAGGAAGCGCAGTCGATCGCCCGGTCGACCTCGTCGAGCGTGGAGCCGGGGCCGATTCCATGCAATCGCCCCGTCGTGATGAGTGAGACAAGAAGAGAATACGCCAATGACGAGTTGGTCCGGGACGCTCTCGTGTCCTAGTCCGAGCGCTCGGCCAGCGCTCGGAACTCATGTAGCGCGGCTGAATAGTCCGACCTGGCGGCATCGCTACCGGAGAGCTGAAGCAACTTGGTGGCTGCGAGCTCCTCCGCAGCGAGAAGCACCGCTTCTGTAATCTCTCGCTTGCTGGCCCTGGCCAGTAGGTTATTCCCGGAGGAGATGGAAAATGTCCCGGTTTTATCTCGCTGGAATGTGAGCCCGAAAGATGTGTCGGTTCCGGTGAAGTGCAAAGTCCTTGCTCGGCTATTCAAAAATTGTGCCAGATTGTCGAGGAGTAGCGTCACGGAGAGGTAGATCATCATTCCCTGGTCCGGAGTTCGCCCCTCGGAGGAGCTTTCCCCGAGGTCGCCGATGCAGGCGATGTCTCCGAGGTCGAAGCCGCTGGGGTCGCCCTGTTCTGCCCGAACGGAAAACTTAATCTTGATCATGGCGTATAGCTCTTTCCCACCGGGAAGAAGGTGATGATCCGATTCGAGTCTGTCGAATCGACAATTAGCCGATATCTGGCCCGCATTCCGTTGACGCTCATTCGTTTCTCGAAAGTCTGGATCGTGCGGGCAGGATCGGATACCCGTGTTCCCTTCTCCATCACGGTGTGTGCAGCCGCTTCTACTTGTGCGCGCGTGGTTGTGGGGGGCATGAGGTCGCCGTGGCCAGAGTTATGGTTACCTGCGATATGGCGCTGATCGACATGTATCCATCCTTCCTTGGGGTTACCATTCTCCAGCCTCGGTTTCGCGCGACAGAGTGCGAGGCCGAAGGGATCTATCCATGCGTGCGGATTGGGGCCGTACCAGTGATGATTCGGCCCGCCGTTGAGACCGATTGGGTCGGGGCATGTGTAGCGGGCGATTTCAGGGTCGTAATAGCGGAAGTAGTTGTAGTGAAGCCCTGTTTCCGGGTCGAAATACTGTCCTGGGAAGCGCAGTGGCGTATATGCAGTGCTCGTGGCTGCCCAGGTCGTCGTACCCCATAGTGCGCTGCGGGTGCGCCAGGCCACGATCCCCGACTCGTCGATGAGTTCGTTCGGGGTTCCAATGAGATCGGTGACGATGGTGAAGAAGCGCTCGTCGATTGCCTCCTGCGGGGCGTCAACTGTGACGATCCGTTCTGTTTGGGCTATCGGGTGCAGGTCGTCGTAGTCCCAGGTGAGAGTTACTGGGTTGGGCAGTGTTTCGGCGGAAGTGGTCTGCTCGCAGAGCGTCGACACGTCCCAGGTGAACGAGGTCTGTTCCAGCACGGTTTGGCCGTCGTTGCCGAGGTGCTGTTTGGCTGTGCGGCGGCCAATTGGGTCGTACAGGTAGCGCCACACCTTGCCGTCCGGCGTCGTGACGGAGGTGAGGCGGTCTTCGACGTCCCATTCGTAGCGCCAGGTGTCGGGCTTGCGCGACAGCCGGCCCTTCTGACGAAGGACGATGCGGCCCTGTGCGTCATGTTTGTAGCGGACGTTACCGGCTCGGGTGATACGTGTGCCGGAGTATGTGCGCGGGCCCGCGGCCTCGTGACCAGGGTGGGAGGAGGGCCAGGACACGTCGGTCTGGTTGCCGGCCTCGTCGTAGGCGTAGCGTTCGGCCCAGTTGGCCGCGTGGACGGCAGTGACACGGGAGGCAGCGTCGAGGTCGAAGTTCCTGTTGCCGGAGAGCTGGTCGGCGATACCGACGAGGTTGCCGTCCGCACGGTACGTGTAAGCGCGGTGCTGAAGGGCGCGGTCGTGGCCGGTGACACGTTGGTCGGTAAGGCGGCCCAACACGTCGAAGGTCTGCTTGAGTGTGACCGTCTCGCCGATGTGGCGGGCCAGCTCTTGGCCCGCAGCGTCGTATTCGAAGGTGAGTGTGCGGCCCGACGTAGTGAGCTCGGTGCGGCGGCCTGCTGCGTCGTACGTCCAGGCACTTACGACCCCGCTGGGGGTTGTCCGGCCTTTTCGGCGGCCCAGGGCATCGTGGTCGAAAGTGAGCTTGCGGCCATTCACAGTCTCGGACCTGAGGCGTCCGAACCGATCCCTCAGCCGGGTCAGGGTGGCGTCTGGACCGACTGCCCCGGAGAGTTCGTCGAAAATGTCGTACTCGAAGGTGGTGACCGAGCCTTCGGCGTTCTTGCGCACGACCTGGCCGAGCTCATTGTGTTTGTACCGGATGCTCTGGCCGAGTCCGTTTGTTCGGGAGGTGAGGCGGCCAGCTGCATCATACGTGTACGTGAGTGTGCGATCGTCGAAGTCGGTCTCGGTTATGAGCCGGCCGGCCGGGTCGTAACCGTAGCTCCAGGTCAGCCCTTGCGGGTTGGTGACTTGTGTGAGTTGGAGATTGGTGTTGTGGGTCAATTCGTACCGCGCGCCGTCCGGCCCGGTACGTGCCATGAGCAGGTCGAAATCTGTGTACTCGTAGGTGGAGACCCCGCCCATTGCGTCGGTGTGGCTGATGCAGTTGCCCTCGCCGTCATAGGACCAGGACTGCTCGCTGCCGTCCGCCTCAACACGGCGTGTGAGCTTGCCCTCGACAGTCCACTCTAGGCGGGTGATCGCACCGAGTGCGTTGATGATGGCAGTCGGTCGGCCGAAGGAATCCCGCTTGTACCGAGTCACCGAGCCCAGCGGGTCAGTGATCTCGACGGGGAGCCCTGCCTTGTCGCAGCGCACGGTCGTGGTGTGGTCCAGGGCGTCCGTCACCGATGTGAGGTGTCCCACCTCGTTGTACGAGAACCGCGTGGTCGTGCCAGATGCATCGGTCACTGAAGTGCGGTTGCCGCGATCGTCATAAGTCTGGCGCGTGATCCTTCCGTCGGCGCCGGCCACACGGGTGGGGAGCCCAAGCTCGTTGTAGTCGGCCGATAGCTTGCGCTCGTCCGGGCGCACCGCTGTCGTCAGACGACCTGAGTCGTCGTACGAGCATCGGCTGACATGACCGAGCGGGTCTGTGACGGACAGCAGCCGGTTGTAACGGTCGCGCTCGAAGCGCGTTACGGCACCGTTCGCATCGATCTCGGCGACGACCTGAACGCGTTCGTTGATGAGGAAGCGCTCGGTGTGGCCCAGTCCGTCGGTGACCGACGTCAGTCGCAGGCCGCTCTCGGGGTCCGTGTCGTCCCAGGTGAAGCGCGACTCGAGGTGCCCGTTGGCGCCGGACTGGGCGATGCAGCGGTCCTGGTCGTCGTAGACGTAGTGGAAGAGGCTTCCGTTGGTGTCGGTCCAGGAGGTGATGCGCCCGCGCTCGTCGTAGTCGAAGCGCAGCGGGCAGCCCGAGGAGTTGGTCACCTCGGTGAGGTGGCCGTCGGTGTAGCCGTACCGGAGGATCAGCTGGTCGGTGCCGTCCGGGGCGGCGTCCGCCAGATGCAGGGCGGTGATGCGGCCTTCGTGAGTGGTGAGCTTCAGGTGGTAGCCGCCGTGGTGGACGATCGAGCTCGGGGCTCCGGCTTCGTCGTACTCGAAGGAGATCCAGCGGCCGTTGCGGTCGTCGATCTGGGTGAGCACGGCGAGTTCGGCACTGCGCGTCGCGAAGCGCCGGACCTCGCCGGTGCCAGGATCAGTGACCGTGTAGTCCCCGTCGATGTCGATGTTCAGGGGCCAGCGTCGGCCATGGGTGGGCATGACGGGGACGCCCGGTGCGGGGTGCGGGTACGCCAGCAGACTGCCTTCGTCGCCGACAAAGATCACGCCCTCGGCGTCGATCTCCAGGTGCTGGTCAATGGTGCTCGCCCACGTCGCGCCGAACCAGCGGCCCGCCCTGTAGGACGACTGGAAGGTGCGCTGGAGCACCAGGGGCAGTGAGCCGGGCAGAGTGATGTCAGTTTGCGGAAGGACCATTCGGCCAGTCGCGACATCAATGGGGTCCTTCCGGCAGATCAGCTCGACGAGATGCTGCCCTGAGCCGTTGGGGTCCTTGTCGTGGCCGCTGCGGGCGGGGTTCTTCGGGGTGTCAGGCAGGCCCTTGGCCGCTCCGCCGATTCCCTTGGCGCCGCCCGCGCCCTTGGTCCCGAAGAGCTCGGGTATCGCCCTGCCCCAGAACTCGGTCGGGTCCGCCTTGAAGGCCTCCCACGCGTTCTTCAGCGCCCTGTCCGGGTTGGCCGCCGTCGACACGATCCCGGACAGGGTCATGCTGACGTTCTTGTAGTACTCGGCCGGGTGCGCGAGGTTGTACGGGTCCAGCGGGTTGACCGAGCGGACGAAGTTGACGAGGCCGATGACGCCTTTGGTCGCGCCGCCGGCGAAGTGCAGCATCTCGGTGCTCGTGCCGATGGCGTAGTCCATGGCGTCGTACTTCAGACGGTCCACGGCCGAGGGCTCGGCAGGGGCGTGGGCCATGGCTGTCGCGATGGCCTTCTTCGCCGCCTCCGCCACCACGTTGCGCTGGCGACGGGCATCGGTGAGGAGCTCGTGGGCCTCCTTGCGCTGGGCGGCGCCCGGGTCGCTGAAGGGGGCTGGCACGGGGAGCGGGTTGTCGCCGTTGAGGGCGGCCTTGTAGGCGTCGACCTTCTTGTCGTGGGCCTCGGCCGCCGACTTCGAGGACTCGGTGCCCTTCTTGTAGAGGGCGATGGCCTGCTTGGCTCGGGCCTGGGCCCAGCCGAGGGTGCTGACGTATGCCGCGAGGGCCTTGGCCGCGTCGTCGAAGGCGTCCGAGGCCTGGAGCCACTTCACGGGCAGGGCCCCGGCCGAGCGGCGGAAGGCTTCGGCCGCCTGGCCGATCCAGTGGCTGGAGTCCAGGCTCTTCAGGCCCTGGCCGACGCTGTCGAAGGCGGACTTGAAGTCACGCAGGTTCTGGATGGTCGCGTTGATCTCACCGGGGTTGCCGTGAACGAGTTCGTTGGCCTCCTCGGTCTCACCGAGCTGCGCCTCGCCGACCTCGGCGCCCAGCCAGGACGCGGCGCTGTCACCCCAGTCCTCGACCTTGTCGGCGTAACCCTCCGCGCCGATGTATTCAAGGCCGTCGCCGAGCTTGTCCGTGGCGTGGTCGACGCCCTCGCCGAGCGCCTTCGCACCGGATTCGATGCCGTCGCTGATGCCGTCCCCGATGGCTTGGACGCCGTCGCCGAAGGCCTTGCCCCAGTCGCCCATCAGCTGTCCTCCTTGGCCCGCTCGACGGCCGCCTCGGTCGGGGCGAGCTCCTCGCGCATCTTCTGCTCCGTCGCCTCACGCATGTCCGGGTCGATCAGGCCCCAGCGCTCCATGTCGTCCAGCTGGGCTTCCTGAGCGTCGTACGCCGTGTCCTTCCAGTTCTGCTTGACCTCGGAGTGCGCCTGGCTGAACGATTCGTCGCTCCAGTCCGCACCGTCCTGCGGCTTCTGCGATTTGATCTCGTCCCAGCTCTTGGCCTTGACGTCTTCCTCGCTCAGATGCGGGTTTCCGTTGAACGCGTTCGTCGCGATCTTGATCGTGCCCTTGACGTACTGGTCCTGTTCGTGGAGGGCGCCTGCCGACAGGCCCAGCGCGCCCGTGAGGACGTTCGCCCGCTGCATCAGGTCGCGTACGCCCCATCCCCAGCGCTCGCAGAACGTCTCGAACTGCTCGGCCAGGCCCGAGTGCCCCAGCTGTACGCCCGTCAGCGACAGCTGCGAGAAGCCTCGGCCGGTGACGGCCTGTTGGCCGACGTTGAGGTCCTTCAGCTCGGAGTGGGCCTTGTCGATGCCCTTCGCGATCCGGTCCAGCGCGGTCTTCGATACCGCGACGTCTCCCTTGCCACCACTCACCGCGCACCCCCGAGTTCGACGACCGCCGCGTCGGGTACGACGCCCTCGACCGGCGGGAAGAGCACTCCGTCCTCGCCGCCCGCGTCCAGGGCGACCCCGGCGGGCATGCCCAGCGTCGGCACCATCACGTCCAGCAGCCGCGCGCCGAGGACGGTCTGGTACGTCCACTCGCGCTGGGCGTCCCCGCGGGCGTGGGCGAACCGGGCCAGCGCCTCCTCGTGGGAGAACGCGCAGATCCACCGGATGCCGCCCTGATCGGCGGTCCACAGACTGCCGTACGGGTCCACGGGGACCAGGACGGCGGTCCGCCGGAATTCGCCGAGCAACCGCGCAAACGACCTTCGGGTCACGGTCGGTTCATCCTCGGGCGGTGACGCGATGGGCGTCGGCGCGGTGGCATCCTCCGAGTCACGTGTTGCACGTGGTGCGGTGAGTTCGGCCAAATCGGCAAGCTTCGAGGGCGTGCCAGGCCTCGATATGTCATCCCCGTTGTCAGACATGCGACGGATGCTGTCACGAGAGCCTTACTCATAGCAACGGAGATCAGCGATTCGAATGGCTCAAAAGTGCATATATAGCCAGGACTTCACGTGATGTCGGCCCCGAGGTGCCCGTTGGGCATCGGCCGGCACGCGCGCGACGTACGGCGAGGCTTCGAAGCGCCGAAGCGCCCGAACTGATGCTGCGTCTCGCTCGGCGTCACCTGGCCGGCACCGCCGACGTGCCCATCGGGATCTCCGCTGAGATGATCACCGTCCTCCCGCCTGCAAACAATCCGCGGTGGAGGAGGTCAGTTGCTTTCCTCGTAGGTCATGAACCAGTGGGTGTCGAAATAGCGGGCCAGCGAGTACGGGTGGTGCGGGTCGACGAGGACGCGGCAGGCGAACTCCGCGGCCTGGCAGTCGAAGGGGGTGTCCTCCCCGTCGAAGGACCGGACCACGACGGGCCAACGGTCGGGATCGTCGCCGTCGACCCTCCAGCAGTACGACTCCTCGTGCTCCGTGCCCGCCCAGATGAGCAGGCCGTCCTCTCTGAGGTCCGTCCAGGGCTCCTGGTTCAGGGCCAGGAATCCGTCGAAGGCGCCCGCGCCGAACGTTTCGACCATGCGTTTGTAGTCGCTCGGCAGCGCGGTACCCAGGCGGGACTCCACCTCCGGCCAGTCCACGTCCGGCCGTTGGGCGGGCTGCGTCCAGCCCGTGATCCGTATGAGCCGTTCCATCCAGTCGACGCCCTCGTCCTGGCCCGAAGTGGCCGCCAGGAGTTCGGGCACCTGTCGGTGAGCGACCACCAGCACCGGCCGCTCGGTGCCCTCGGTGTCCCGCGCCGTACCCGTGCCGATCCACTCATCCCCGTACGCCCACGCCCGTATCGTCACGGCTCGGTCCTCGAAGGGGACGAGGAGAGCGGCGCCCCTGGATTCGTCGACCGTCGGATCGGTGAAGCCGTCGAGGACGAGGGTGCGCGGGGCGCCGTACATGCCGCCGGGCAGGTCGTTCAGGACCTGCGGGTCCAGGTCGCCGGGCAGGTACATGTGGCCGTCCCCCGCGCCGAGCTGGGCCAGCAGGTCGTTGACGATCGCGTGCGTGAGCTCCATGGCGGCAGTGAAGCGCACCGCACTGACAATGGGCCTGCTCACCGGTGTACCTGACCTCATCGGCGTGCTGGTCAGGGGCTCACGTTCCAGTGGCGGGGGAGGTCCTCACCGCAGAAGACGCATACGAAGTCGTCCTCTCGCACCACGTTGAGCTCCCCGCAATCCTCGCAGCGGCGGAAGACGAACTCGTGGGTGAAGCCATCGGGGCGGATGAGTCCGGCGTGATCAAGTGCTTCGGCGACAGCCGGCCATGATGCGAGGTCCGGGCAGTATCCGGTGGACTGGTTGCTGATCTCGGTGACTGCCCAGCCAATTCCCTGGCGGCGGAAGCTGATCTCCCCTGCCCCGAGCACCCACCCCCGTCCGGCGCACGCGACATGCTCGCTGCGCCGAGGTGCCAACCGCAGGTGGCCTGCCACGTCGACGACGTAGGTGAAGGGCTCCGCCGGCTCGTCGCTGTCCCGTTCCGGCATCCAGGTGTCGATGTCGGCGGCTGTCCGTATGACGCGTCCCTCACTGCCGGGCTGTACGGCGGCGAGGATGCCCGGGTCGCCCACGTACTCGTAGCGTCGCGGGGCATGTGGCGACGAGGTCAGCGCCCGCGCGATGTCGATGTCCTTCTGGAGCGCGCTGAGCCGGGGAGGGGTTCTGGAGTCGTCCAGAACCACGGCGTGCAGCCGGTCGCCCATCTGCGGAGGCGCCACCTCGGTGGACCACCAGGACGGGTGCTTGACCTGATCGATGAAGCCAGTGGTGCCGTTCGCGTCGACTTGTGACCCGACGGAGGCGACAGCGGTGATCGTGACCTCGACCTCCTGGTGGTTCACCAGCGCCATCCAGTCCTCCATCAGGTCGGTTATGTACCTATTGAGATAGCTCGGAAGTTTACTGGTACCGATCTCCCACAGTTCGAGCAGCGCAGCCCGGTGCCCTGTACCCCGTATGCGCGTTCGGTTAGGCTGGCCTTGCCTGGCGTGAGGTCGTGCAGGTTCGGGTTCCGATGCCGCAGGTGGCAACCCATGGGGCGGACCGGGCAGAGGCGGGCGCAAGTGAGAGACGGTGACCGGGCTTGTGCGCGTCGTGCGCCCGCTGGGGCGGTACGCCCATGCGGGTGACGGGCGTCCCGGCTTCCGGTCCGGAGTTTGGGACGAGGCGTCGTGGATAAGATCGCGCTCACGGCCGGAGCCCTGTACGTCATTGTCCTGCTCCGCGCCGGAGGAACGTTCGCCGTCGGGTGACTCGCGGGCGCCGGTGCCCGGCGCAGCAGGTTCGCCGGGCGGATCTCCTCGGCGAAGTTCCGGCGTGCCGAGCGGGCGATCCAGCGGTGGGGCGCGCCGGTGGTGGCCGTCTCCTTCCTGACCGTCGGTTTCCAGACCGCCGTCAACTTCCTCGCGGGCAGCATGCGCATGCCGTTGCCGCGCTACCTCCCCGCCCTGTTCCTGGGCGGAACGGCCTGGGCACTGATCTACGCCACCGCGGGGCTCGGCGTGCTCGAAGTGCTGGGAAGGCTCTTCGCCGAGCAGACGGCCCTCGGGGTGTCCGCCGTGGCCGCTCTCCTCGTCGCGGTGTGCGGGGTGGTGGTCCACCGCAGAAGAAGGGCGGCCCTGCCCTCCGGTGACACGGTGGCCGAGGAATCGTGAGCCCGTCCCGCGAGGGCGGGTGCTGCGGCGGGCGAGATGGGCGCGAGGCCTCAGCTCTGCTCGGACGGGATCCGTAGGGCGAGGTCGTGCGCGAGGCCCCCGCAGCCGGCCCTGCCCTCGGTGCCCTATCGGTAACGGACGAGTCCGCTGGTGTCGAACGACCACATTCCGGCGGGCACGGTGTCGCCGAAGGCGTACGGGATGGAGAAGCGGCCAGTCGGTGCGGGCGTCGGCTACGGCCGGAACTGGCCGTGCCCTGAGCGCGTGGCCCCACCCCGTTCCCGCCTCTGGGGCCGGTTCGACCTGGATCAGGGTGAGTATGGGTACTCATGTGCGCGGTGACCGGCTTTCTGCACGATGCGTGCATGCGATCGATGTCCCTCTCGAAGTCCGTACTGGTTGCCGCGCTCGGCTGCATCGTCCTCTCCGCCTGCGGCGCTCAGAAGGCCACCACCGATCAGGCCCTCGCGGGCAGCGCCTCCTCGGCGACAACTCCGCCGGATGTGCAGTCGACCGAGAACGATCAGGAGCTGCGGTTCCTTGAGCTGACGAACCGCGTCACGCTGGCCTGCGCGCCGGACCTCCCCGGCGGCAGCGGTGACGGCGGTCCGCCCAGACCCGAGGACCTGACGGGGTGGGAGGAGGTGCCGGCGCCGAGATACGGGCCGGGTGAGACTCCGCCGGGCGTTCCGGACGCCGACGGAGGCATACCGGTTCCTCTTCCTTCGGATGTTCCCGCGCCGCCGGCGTCGGCCCCGTCCCCCGCCAAGCCCGTGTCGGTCGAAGAAGTGCCGCTGACCGCTGTCGAGAAGTGCTCCGGCGATGAGCACGCGAAGCGCGTCGGTGAGGCCTTCAAGGGCACGCGGACGGCCGGCTACCAGGTGATGCACAAGAAGCTGGAGAGCCTGGGCTACCCGGCGTATCGGATTCACCGGATGCCGGACCACGCGGGCGCGCCCCGGGTGCGGCTCGATCTGCGCGTCATGGGCGGCCACGAGGCTCTGGAGGTCACCGGCACCGGCAGTGGGGTGGTCGCCGAACCGTTCGGGGCTCCGGAGACGGAGGACGTGAAGCTGGCCGATGTGAAGCGGAAGCCGAAGCCGAAGCTGAAGTCCCAGCTGGACGCGCCCACGTCCTGACCCGATCGCACGGGACGCGAGACGGGAACAATGCACATGATTGAGTGTTCAATGGGTCAACTGCTCGGTTGAGCAGGCGATCTGACTACGTGGGGGAACGGGGGTTGTTGCGTCGTGGGATACACCATTCCCGAGGGCGTCGACACGATGCTGGATATCGTCGGTGTGGGGTGGCCCAACGTCGACGAGGACGCGTACCGCGACATGGCGGACGCGTTGCGGGAGTTCGCGGACGACGCGGACGACGACGCGCACGCGGCGCACGCGCACATCCAGCGGTTGCTCTCCTCCGGGCGGAGCGAGTCGCTGACGGCCCTGGACAAGCACTGGGGAAAGGTCCAGAGCAAGAACAAGGACATGGCCAAGGCGGCCCGCGTCATCGCCGGGGCGCTGGACCGGGTCGCGGACCTCATCGTGGCGCGCAAGATCCTCGCCGTCGGTGAACTCGCCGACCTGGCCGCCACCGTGGGCATCACGCTCGCGTTCGCCCCGGTGACGGCAGGTCTCTCCACGCTGCTGGCGGGGGCGAAGATCGCGGCCACCCGCATCGCCTTCAAGAAGGTCCTGAAGGAGATGGCCGAGGCCGCGGTCGCCGAGATCGTCGCGACGCTCACCGAACCGGCCGTCGCCGCGCTGGAGAACATCGTCGCGGACCTGGCCATTCAGGCCACGTTCAACGTGCTCGGAGTGCAGGACGGTTACGACGCCGGCCAGACCGTGCAGGCGGGCAAGGAGGGCCTGCGGATCAACTCGGCCGGAGGGCCGGGCGGCGGCGGCCCCGGGGGTGGGCCGGTGATCGACCACGACGCGCACACCACGGCGGGCGGGAAACTGGGCGACGTACAGATCGCGATGGCGGGCAAGACCGCCGGGAAGATCGGCAAGGCCAAGTCCGCCCACGGCCGCGCCAAGGGCAAGGACTCCCTCACCGCCGTCCTCGACTCCACCATCGACGGCGTCGTCGAGAAGCTCACCAAGGGGCACAAGGACCTCGGCGAGCACGTCGGCTCCACCCTGCCCAAGTCCATGAAGGCGGGCTCGAAGACTCACCGGGACACCGACCAGGACGTCCGCGACCGCGTCGACAGGATCACCAAGGGTGAGCAGACGGATGGCAAGGAGGGGACTGGAAGGAAACGCGTGTTCACCGGTACCGGCTGGCCCGGCGGCTGGACCGTCGGCACGGGAACCGGTTGGCCCAACAGTATGGATCGCCGCCCCGGACCGAGCGGCCCCGCCAACTCCGGCAACTCCGGCAACTCCGGCGGTTGGGGCGGAGACGGTGGTTGGGGCGGAGGCAGCGGTGGAAGCGGGGGCGGAGGCAACGGCAATGGCGGAGGCGGAGGCACCCCCTCCGGAAATGGCAACCCCATTCACCCGCCCCCGGCATGGCACGGCAGGAGCGCCGACCAGATGCGTCACCACCGGCGTGACGCCCTGGATGTGAGCGGACTCGACGAAGCGCAGCGGATGCGGCTCCTGGAGAGCGAAGCCGGCGCGCTCGCCAACGACGCGCAGAAGGCCTCCGGGAATCAGCCGAAGGGCAAGGACGGGATCGCGGCGGGCTGCTCCGGCGCCCTGGTCCACGGTGACGTCCTCACCTCGCACACCAGCTCGCAGAGCCGGCACGGTCAGGCGTACCCGCACACCCATCCGGCCCTGCAGTCCGCCTACGACGACGTGGAGCAGCGGGCCAAGCGCGGCGAGCTGGTCCTCGGCCGAGGGCACGGAAGGTGCGCGGAAGTATCCTTGGTCTCCGACCGGCTGCATGAGCTCGGGCGTACGGAGAGCATCGCCTCCCTCGACGACGCCCGCCGCGCCCTGTCCGGGAGCAAGATCTACACGGTGGCCATCGGCGAGCAGTTCGACAACGACGGCAACAAGGTCAAGCACGGCGAGTACCTGCCGCCTTGCCGGAGTTGCGGCCCCGTCCTGGAGGCCCTGGGAGTCGGTCTGCACAGCTGACCGACCGTCCGACCCCGACCGCCGATTCCCCGAAACAAGGAACACGATGAGACCAACACCCCCACGGGAAGAGCTCGACGCCTGGCTGCAGGCCAACGGCTGGCATCCGGGGCGGGAGAACGACCCCGAGAACGAGGCGGAGGCCGAGCGGCTGATCGCGGTCCGCGTCCGCGGCTCCGCCGACCAGGGCTTTCCGCTGGAGCCCTGGGGCGAGGTGCGCCGTTTCGTCTCGTCCTACGTCGGCCTGGAGTTCCCCATGCCCTTGGCACCGGAGCGGAGGTTCCGGGGCGATCCCACGTTCGGTTACGAAGGGGACGCCGAGCTCATCGCCGAACTGGCGCAGAACCTGGGGCACCGGCTCTTCCCCGTGGGCTGGGAGACGTCCGAGAACGGCATCGTCCTGCTGGACGACTCGGGGCGGTTCTTCTACCTGCACCACACCGGGCCCTATTTCCTCGGCGGCGATGAGACCCAGGCTCTTGCCAGCCTGATGACCGGCGACCAGGAAGATGCGGAGGGCTACTTTGTCTGACGTGGCACCGGGTGTGGCCGCCTCCCTGCTCGTCCAGGGGACGATCGTCAGCCACACCAATCTGACCGGGGACGAAACACCTCGGCTCCACCCCGCCGTGCAGGCGTTCCTCGACGCGCTGCCCGTCGACCGCCGCGAGCCCTTCATCGGCTACTGCGCCGAGTCCGCGCTCGTCTCCGACCAGCTGTGGGCGCTGGATCAGCAGCGCACCGACCGGGGCAGCACCAGCCTCGCCGAGGCCCGGGAGCACTTCGCGGGCTCCGCGCTGGTCGCGAAGAAGATCCGTGACCACGGGGACCCGGAACACGGCACCCCCGCCCCCGTCTGCCGCTCCTGCTCCGCACTGCTCGACGAACTCGGCGTCGACGTCATCGGCTCATGAGCACGAACAGTGAGGCAGGTGCGTACAGCGGCGCAGGTGCGAACGGTGACGCGGGCACGTACAGCGACGCACTGACCGCCGCGGGGTGGTACCCCGGTCGGGACGCCGGCGACGACGCCACGTCCGCCGCGCTCATGGCCGCGGCCGTCGCCCCTTCCGGAGCCGGCGCCGGCACCCGCGGCTGGGTGCTCTTCCCCGCCGCGCGGGCGGCGCTGCGGGAGTTCCACGGCCTCACGCTCCGCCCCGTCGACGCGGGCACCGAGGTCGCCGCTACGGGCTGCGTCATCGACCCCCGTGAGGCACGGCACGCGCTCCGGGCCTTCCGGGCGCTCGGTGACACGATCGGCGAGGACGTGTTCCCGCTCGGCAGCACGGACGCGGGCGGGCTGATCGGGGTGGCCGAGTCGGGGCGCCTGCTGTGCGTCGACCACGGCGGCCGATGGCTGCTCGGCGACTCCGTGGAGGACGGGCTGCGGGCCCTGACCCAGGGACGGGCGCCGCGCCGGATCGCCCCTCGGCGGTGGACCTGGGCGGCACCCGCCGCGCACGAGGACCCGCTGGAGAACGCGGTGCGCACCGCACTGGTGGGGGTGTACGTCCTGCACCACAGGCAGCTCTTCGGGGCCCGGGAACTGCGGCTGACGGTGACGGCCCTGCGTGGGATCGGCGGCGACGTCCTGGACCGTTCCGTACCGCTGCCGGGTGGTTCGCTGGACGAGATCGCCGCGCTGCTGGTGGCGCGGATGCGGCAGCTCGCCGACGCCGGGAAGACGCCCCTCCAGGGCTGCGCGCTCACCGTGACGGTGAGCCCTCCGGAGGGGACTCACGCCCCGTACTCCTCGGTGCACTGTGCCGTACGCGTCGGCCACTCGGCGGCGGTGCCGACGGCGACGGAGCTGTCCCTGACGGCAGGCGCCGGGACGGCGCTCGGCCGGCCGTGGGAGGCCGTCGAGGGGTGCGCCCGGGATCTGGCCCGTTACGCGGGCGGGGTGACCGACGAGGCCGTGGCGGAGCCCGTCTGACCGAAGGGCCTCATGGGCACACGGGCACACGGCCGGGCCTGCCGGGGTACTCCGGCAGGCCCGTGCCCGTGGTCCTCCGGGCGTGCCTCAGGCCTGCCGTGTCCAGCGCTGCGACGCCTCCCCCGCGCAGGGTGCCGTTACCAGGCCGCTGGTGATGCCCAGGTCGAGGCAGCCGCCGTCGTATTCGCTCCGGAGGCTGCCGCCCGAACCCGTACGCCACAGCCGTCCGGCGTCCTGGGCGCAGTCGGACACGAAGACGGCCTGGCCGGTCCCGTTGGACTGCAGGCACGCGCCGGTCTGCTTGTTGACCAGCTTGAAGCTGCCGTCCGACCTGCTCTGCATGGTCCACCGGGCCGTCGAGTCCGAGCAGCTCCCGTGGCTGGAGGAGCCGTAGACCTGGGTGATGCAGCTGCCGTCGTCGCCGTTGCTGTAGCGGTAGGTGCCGGAGGTCGGGGGCGGGGGCGGAGGGGGCGCGGGCGTGGATCCCCCGCCGCCGGTGGAAGCGGAGCCGCCCGAACTGCCGGAAGTGCCCGACCCGCCGGAGCTGCTGGAGCCGCCGGAACTGCCGGAACTGCCGGAAGTCCCCGAGCCGCCCGTGCTCAGGCTTCCGCCCGCGCCGACAGGTGCTCCGGGCCCGGCGCCCCCGGCGACCGCGCCGCCCAGGGTCCCGCCCGTGGCCCCTGCCCCGCCCGTGTCCTTGTCCTTGGCCGGCGGCTTCGACGGTGACGCCGTGCCCGACGGGCCTCCGGCCGCCTGTGACGGCGTCGGACCGGCCGGCGCCGGGACCGAGGCGGACGGGGTGGAGGCAGGGGCCTGGGCCTGTGGCGAGGACGTGTACGGCAGGTTCTGGACGACGAGCGTCGTACCGCCCGCGACCACGACGACGGGGACGGCGGCGAGGAAGACGCGGGTCCGGCGGCGGCGTTCGGGCCGCTCGGGACGCTCCGGTCGCGACGAGGCCCCGGGCTTCGGATCCGGTTTCGTCGCGGGGGCGGCCTCGGGTTCCGGTTCCGGTTCTGATTCCGGTTCCGGCTTTCCGCCGGCCAGCGGCAGCGTCCGTACGTCGATCTCCTGTACGTCCGCCGCGAACGCGGCCCGCTCGGACAGGCGCTCGGCGATGGCCGCCGGCCACAGCGGGGCGGCGGACGGACCGCGCCCCGAGGCCCGTTCGAGGAGTTCGGCGGCGGTGGGGCGGCTCTTGGGGTCCTTGTCGAGACAGGCCGCGACGATCTCGGCGAGGTCCGGCTCCAGCTGCCGTAGCGGCTCCAGGTCCGGCTCCTCGTGGACGATGCGGTACAGCACACCGTGCCCCGACTCGTCACCGAAGGGCGGTCGGCCGGACGCCGCGAACGCGAGGACCGAGCCGAGCGCGAACACGTCGGTGGCGCCGCTCAAGTGCCGTGAGCCGGTGGCTTGTTCGGGGGCCATGTAGGCGGGCGTACCCACGGCCATGCCGGTTCTGGTCAGCTGGCTCTGTTCGGCGGCACGGGCGATGCCGAAGTCGATGAGCGTCAAGCCGTCGACGGTCAGCATGACGTTGGACGGCTTGACGTCCCGGTGCACCATGTCCAGCGCGTGCACCGACGCCAGGGCCGCGGCCGTCTCCCGCAGCAGCAGCCACAGCGCCTCCGCGGGCAGGTGGCTTCCGTGCAGTTCGAGGGCTTGCCTGAGGGTGAGCCCCGGGACGTAGGCTGTGGCGAACCACGGGGGGCGTGCGGTGCGGTCGCTGGCGAGCAGCGGTGCGGTGGCCCCCGCGGGCAGCCGTGAGATGTTGTCCAGCTCGTGCCCGAAACGACGAACGAAGTCCTCGTCCTCGCCGACGACGGAGGCCAGCAGTTGCTTGACCGCGACGTACCGGCCCTCGTGGACGCCCAGGTACACCCGCCCCATGCCGCCGACTCCGAGCCTGCCCGCCAGCGGGATCGATCCGATCCGGCGCGGGTCCTCCGTCTCCAGCGGCTCGGCCCCGCTCCCCCTGAGCTCTAGCACGTCAACTCCGTTAGAATTGGAATCAGTGTCTAGAAAAATACACTAGAACGAGCGAGGAAACCGATGAGCCCGAAACAGCAACGCGGCGAGCTGACCGCCGACTTGCTGCTCGACGCCGCGCTGCGCGTCTACGCCGCCGAGGGCGAGCGGGGCATCACGGTCGGCGCCATCACCCAGGCCAGCGGGATCAGCCAGGGCAGCCTCTACCACCACTTCGGCAGCATCGACGGCCTCGTCGCCGCGCTGACGCACCGCTGGCTGGGCCGGCTGCTGGGCGAGCTGGGCATGTCCCTGCAGCGCTCCCGCACCGCCCGTACCGGCATCCGCGCCGTCGTACGGACCTACCTGGCGTTCATCCAGGAGCACCGGGAGGCCGCCCTGCTCCTGCACTCCTCCATGGCCGACCGTTACGGCATGGCCCAGGGCAAGGAGCTCCGCGACGCCCAGGAGGCCAGGCTCTCGGCCTTCGCCCTGTGGATCCAGCCCCGCATCGATTCCGGCGAACTCGCTCCGCTGCCCCTGCCGTTGATCGAGTCCCTGGTCCTCGGGCCGGTCGTCGGCGTCGCCCGCCGCTGGCTCTCGGGCATCGACGACGTCGACCTCGCCGAGGCCGCCCGGGTCCTGCCGGACCGGATCTGGCGGTCACTGGCCCCGTAGGCGTGACCCCTCGGCCACGGGTGCGCGTCGGCCCCGGATCGTCGCTCGTGCGCGAGTACTCAGCCGATTCCGAGACGTACGTCCCGACCGGCGCCCCCCACTGTCGGCGGCCGCTCGTATGCTCACTTCATGACGGATCACCAGGCCGGACATTCCGCAGATCACTCCACAGGACACCCCGCCGCACCTCCCACCGCGAACGCCATGCGCCGCGCCCTCAAGCGGGCGCGCGACGGTGTCGCGCTCGATGTCGCCGAGGCCGCAGTGCTGCTGCAGGCGCGCGGGGAGGACCTGGTGGACCTGTGCGGGTCCGCCGCGCGGGTGCGGGACGCGGGGCTGGAGGCCGCCGGGCGGCCGGGGGCGATCACGTACTCGAAGAGCGTGTTCATCCCGCTGACGCGGCTGTGCCGGGACAAGTGCCACTACTGCACGTTCGCGACCGTCCCCGGGAAGCTGCGTCGCGCCGGGCACGGGATGTTCATGTCGCCGGACGAGGTGCTGGACATCGCCCGGCGCGGGGCGGCCGCCGGCTGCAAGGAGGCGCTGATCACGCTCGGGGACAAGCCGGAGGACCGGTGGCCCGAAGCGCGGGAGTGGCTGGAGGCGGAGGGGTACGACGACACGATCGCGTACGTACGGGCCATGGCGATCCGGATCCTGGAGGAGACCGGGCTGCTGCCGCACCTCAACCCCGGGGTGCTGAGCTGGACCGACTTCCAGCGGCTCAAGCCGGTCGCGCCGTCGATGGGGATGATGCTGGAGACGACGGCCACCCGCCTGTGGTCCGAGCCGGGCGGGCCGCACTACGGGTCGCCGGACAAGGAGCCGGCCGTGCGGCTGCGCGTGCTGGAGGACGCGGGCCGGTCGTCGGTGCCGTTCACCAGCGGGCTGCTCATAGGGATCGGGGAGACGTACGAGGAGCGCGCGGAGTCGCTGTTCGCGCTGCGGCGGGTGGCGCGGGCGTACCACGGGATCCAGGAGCTGATCATCCAGAACTTCCGCGCCAAGCCGGACACGGCCATGCGCGGGATGCCGGACGCCGAGCTGGACGATCTGGTCGCCACCGTGGCCGTCGCACGGCACATCATGGGGCCGTCGGGATGCCTGCAGGCGCCGCCGAACCTGGTGGACGACGAATACGGGCGGCTCATCGCCGCCGGGATCGACGACTGGGGCGGGGTGTCGCCGCTGACGCCCGACCATGTGAACCCGGAGCGGCCCTGGCCGCACATCGACACCCTCGCCGAGCGGTCGGCCGCCGAAGGCTTCCAGCTGCGCGAACGGCTCGCGGTGTACCCGGAGTACGTGCTGCGCGGCGAGCCGTGGCTCGACCCGCGACTGCTCCCGCACGTGACGGCGCTCGCCGACCCCGGCACCGGGCTCGCGAACGAGGACGCGGTCGTGACGGGCAGGCCCTGGCAGGAGCCCGAGGAGGCGTTCACGGCGAGCGGCCGCGTCGATCTGCACCGCACGATCGACACCGACGGGCGCACGGGCGACCGCCGGGACGACTTCGACGACGTGTACGGGGACTGGGAGGCGCTGCGCGAGGCGGCGGCGCCCGGGATGGTGGCCCAGCGGATCGACACGGACGTACGGCAGGCCCTCGCGACGGCCGCCGACGACCCGACCCGGCTCAGCGACGACGAGGCGCTGGCGCTGCTGCACGCGGACGGGCCCGCGCTGGACGCGCTCACCCGGATCGCGGACGACGTGCGCAGATCCGTGGTCGGCGACGACGTGACGTACATCGTCACGCGCAACATCAACTTCACCAACGTCTGCTACACCGGCTGCCGCTTCTGCGCCTTCGCCCAGCGGCGTACGGACGCCGACGCCTACACCCTCTCGCTGGACCAGGTCGCCGACCGCGCCCAGCAGGCGTGGGACGTCGGCGCGGTCGAGGTGTGCATGCAGGGCGGCATCCACCCCGACCTGCCGGGCACGGCCTACTTCGACATCGCACGGGCGGTCAAGGCACGGGTCCCGGGCATGCACGTGCACGCCTTCTCGCCGATGGAGGTCGTCAACGGGGCCAGCAGGACCGGCATGTCCATCCGGGAATGGCTGAGCGCCGCCAAGGAGGCCGGGCTGGACTCCATCCCCGGCACCGCCGCCGAGATCCTCGACGACGAGGTCCGCTGGGTGCTCACCAAGGGCAAGCTGCCCACCGCCACCTGGATCGAGGTCGTCACCACCGCGCACGAGCTGGGTATCCGGTCGTCGTCGACGATGATGTACGGGCATGTCGACCAGCCCCGCCACTGGCTCGGGCACTTCCGCACGCTGTCCCGGATCCAGCAGGAGACGGGCGGGTTCACCGAGTTCGTGACGCTGCCGTTCATCCACACCAACGCACCCGTCTACCTGGCGGGCATCGCCCGGCCCGGACCGACGACCCGCGACAACCGCGCCGTCACCGCCATGGCCCGGCTGCTCCTGCACCCGCACATCCCCAACATCCAGACCAGCTGGGTCAAGCTCGGCACGGAGGGCGCGGCGGAGATGCTCCGCTCCGGCGCCAACGACCTGGGCGGCACGCTGATGGAGGAGACCATCTCCCGTATGGCGGGCAGCAGTTACGGCTCGTACCGCTCGGTGAAGGACCTCGTTGCCATAGCGGACCTGGCGGGGCGGCCGGCGAAGCCGCGCACCACGCTGTACGGGGAGGTGCCGCAGGAGCGGCAGCGGGCGGCCGCGGCGTCGGACGGGCATCTGCCGGAGCTGCTGCCGTTGGTCGAGTAGGCCTGCGGGGCAGAGCTCCCAGGGTTGTTCTCGTTGGGCGAAGTGCCCTCGGACGTAGGGCAGTTCGTGGTGGACTCCTGTTCGTTCCGCGAAGCGCACGTCCCGACCGAAGGCCGGCCATGAGACTCACGACGCACCGCCCCCTGCTGCGCACCGAAGCGGCCAGCGGGGCGGTGACCCCCACCGAACTCTTCTTCGACCTGGTCTTCGTCTTCGTCGTCACCCAGGTCACCCACCAGGTCGAGGCCCACCCCGGCTGGCAGGGCCTGGCGCAGGGCCTGCTGCCGCTGGCGGCGGTGTGGTGGATGTTCGGCAGCTTCGGCTGGCTCACCAACGCCGTACGGCCCGACGCCCCGGCCGTACGGCTGCTGCTCGGGCTCGCGATGACCGCGTTCTTCCTGATGGGGCTGGCGCTGCCGTACGCCTTCGAGCCGGACGGGATCGCCTTCCCCCTCGCCTTCCTCGCCGCCGTCGTCATCCACGCCGCGCTGTTCCTGACGGCCAGCGAGCCCAGCGCGCGCCGGGGCATCCTCCGGTACGCCCCCTTCAACGCGGTCGCCGGGCTCCTCATCCTCCTCGCGCCCCATCTGCCCGCCCGCTGGACCTGGGCGGCGTGGGTGGCGGCGATAGGGACGCTGTACCTGTCCACCATCGTGGGCCGGGTCCGCGGTTTCGTCATCGAGCCGCACCACTTCGTCGAACGGCACGGCCTGATCACCCTCATCGTCGTGGGCGAGTCGATCGTCGCCGTCGGTATCGGGGCGCAGGGCCGCCCCGTCGACGCGCCGCTCGCGCTCGCCGTCACCCTCGGGATCGCGATCGCCTCCGGCATCTGGTGGATCTACTTCAACGGGGACGAGGAGCGCTCGGTCGAGGCCCTGGCGGCGGCGGAGCAGGAGCGCCGGCAGATGCTCGGCTACCAGGCCTTCGGTCTGGCGCACGCCGCGATGATCGCCGGGATCGTGCTGATCGCGGCCGGGATCTCGCACGCCATCCACCACTTCGCCCACCACACTCAGACCTGGTGGCTCGGCGCGGGCACCGCCGTCTTCCTCGCCGGCCACGCCGCGCACCGCCGGGTCCTCGGCACCGGGACCATCGCGTCCAGGCTGGTGGGCGCGGTCGTCGCCGTACCGCTGTGCGCGGTGGCCGCGTTCGCGGGCTGGGCGGCCCTCACCGCCTCCGCGCTGGTCCTCGTCGCCGTCGCGACCCTGGATCATCTCGCCCTCGCGCGCGGGGAGTTGGCTCCGACAGACTAGGGCCCATGGCTGGGACACGGGGAGCGACGACACCGTCCATGCAGGAGCTGATCCGGCGCCGCAGGCGCGCCGGATTCGTCGGCAGACGGGGCGAGCTCGCCCTGTTCCGCGAGAACCTCGACCTGTCGGCCGACGACGAGCGGCGCCACTTCGTCTTCCACATCCGCGGAAACGCGGGCGTCGGCAAGACCTCGCTCCTGCGCGAACTCGAACAGGTCGCGCGCGAGCGGAACGCCGTCGCCGCGATCGTGGACGAGAGCGTCAACAGCGTGCCCGAGGCGATGGCGGCCATCGCCGCCCAGTTCGCCCAGCAGGGCTGCCCGTTGAAGGCGCTGGACAAGCTGCTGGCGACGTATCGGCAGCGGCGGTACGAGGCCGAGACGGCGGCGCCCGAGCCGGAGACGGCGGCCGGCGGTGTGCCGCAGCCCCCGTCGGCCGGTTCGATGGCGGCCGCGCAGGTGGGGCTGATCGGCTTCGGCCTGGTGCCGGGCGTCGGGGCGCTCGCGGGCGGCATGGACCCCACGCATCTGGCCCAGGGCGCCGACCGGCTCAGGGCCGCGCTCGGCGCCCGTTTCCGCAACCCCGACGACGTACAGCTGGTACTGGACCCGCTGCGCGTGCTCACCCCGGTCCTGGTCGCCGAAGTGGAGCGGGTGGCTTCGGACAGGCCCTGGGTGACGCTCTTCTTCGACACGTACGAACGCACCGGCGTGATCCTCGACAGCTGGCTGCGCGACCTCATCACCACCGACCGGTACGGCACCCTGCCCGCCAACGTCGTCGTGACCCTCGCCGGGCAGGGCCGGCTCGACTCCGCCTGTTGGGCCGACTTCGCCGACATCGTCACCGACGTACCCCTGGAGCCCTTCACCGAGACCGAGGCGCGGCAGCTGCTCGCGGCGAAAGGGGTGACGGACGAGGAGGTCGTACGGGACGTGCTGCGGGTCTCCGGGCGGCTGCCCGTGCTCGTCTCCACGCTCGCCGAGAACCCGGGCGCGGGCGCCGACCCGAGCGCCACCGCCGTCGAACGCTTCCTGAAGTGGGAGCGGGACCCGGAGCGCAGAGCTGCCGCACTGCTGTGCGCGCTGCCGCGCCGCGTCGACGAGGACGTCCTGAAGGCCGCGCTGGAGCGCGGCGAGACGGACGGGCTCTTCGGCTGGCTGGCCGGACTGCCCTTCGTGAGCGTCCGGCAGGGCCGCGCCCAGTACCACGACGTCGTACGCGGCCCCATGCTGCGCCTCCAGCGCCACAGCTCCCCGCGCGGCTGGACCGAGGCACACTCCCGGCTCGCACGGGCCTTCGCCGACTGGCGGGAGACGGCCGCGGAGGGCGTCGCGCCCGACGAACTCTGGGACCAGGAAGCCTGGGTGGGGCCGCGCCTGGAGGAGTCGTACCACCTGCTGTGCGCGCAGCCGCGCGCCGCGCTGCCCCGGATGCTGCGCGACGGCGTGGACGCCTGCGAACAGGGCGGGGCGACGGCGCGCCGCTGGGCCAGGGTGCTGGCCGAGGCGGGGGAGGCCGCCGACTCCGAGGAACTGCGCGGGTGGGGGCGGGACGCGCAGGCCGCGCTGGAGGGGGAGAGCCAGGGGATCGCCCTGCTCGGGCTGCTGCTCTCCCGCGCGGGGTTCGACGCGGCGGACCAGGTGACGGCCCTCGTCGTACGGGGGATGCTCCACCGCCGGGCGGACGGTTACGCGAGCGCGCGGGCCGACTACGACCGGGCCCTCGCGCTCGATCCGGCTTGCGCCCGCGCGCATTACGGGCAGGCGATGGTGCTCCAGTCGACCGGGGACTACGAGGCTGCCCTCGCGGCGCTGCACCGTGCGGACACCCACTCCCCGGACACGGCGTGGATCCTGGAGGAACGCGGCGAGGTCCACCGGATACTCGGCCGCTACGAGCAGGCGGTCGCGGACTGCGACCGGGCGCTCGCAGGGGAGCCGGACAACGACCGGGCGCTCGCGACCAGGGGCTACGCCGTGTTCCGGCTGGGACGCGAGCGGGAGGCCCTGGCCGACTTCGACCGTGCGATCGAGCTCGACCCGGAGTACGTGTGGGCGCTGATCCGGCGCTCCCAGGTACGGCTCGCACTCGGCGACGAGGCGGGCGCCCTCGCCGACCTGGACCGGGCCGAAGAAGCCGACCCGGCCTCGGCGTGGGTGGTGGGCGAGCGCAGCGACATCCACCGGCGGGCCGGGCGGTACGAGGCGGCGATCGCGGACCTGGACCGTGCGCTGAGCCTCGGTCCGGAGTACGTCTGGGCGCTGGGCAGCAGGGGTGCGGCGAAGTTCGCGCTGCACCGCACCGCCGCGGCCCTGGAGGACTTCGGCAGAGCCATCGCCCTCGACCCCGGCTACACCTGGGGGCTGACCCAGCGGGCCGAGATCCACCGCCGGTCCGGCGACCGGGAGGCCCAGTTCGCCGATCTCGACCTGGCGGTCGCCCAGGGCGATGACACACCGTGGGCGCTGGCCGAGCGGGGGAACGCGTTCCGCAGGCTGCGGCGGTACGAGGAGGCCCTTGCCGACCTGGGCCGGGCCATCTCCCTGAACGGGGAGTACGGGTGGGCCCTCGGCATCCGCGGCCAGGCACTTCTGGAGTGCCGGCGCTTCTCCGACGCGCTGGCGGACCTGGAGCAGGCGGTCCTGCTGCTGCCCAGGTCGGCCTGGGTGCTGGAACAGCGCGAGCAGGTCTACGGCAAGCTGCGGACGACCGACGGGATACGGGCCCGCTGCGACGCGAGCGACCCCGAGGACGCGGCGGGCTGGATCCGTCGCGCCTCGGCGCGGACGGCCTGTGAACAGTTCGCCGAGGCCCTGGCCGACTACGACCGGGCACTGGAGCTGGACCCGGACCACGCCTGGGCACGAGTACGCAGGGCATGGCTCCGGGGGCGGCTGGGCGACCGGGCAGGACAGCTGGCCGATCTGGACCGGCTCGTCGCCGGGGGAAGGGACCTCGGCTGGGCGCTGGCCGAGCGGGTGCTGGCCCGGATCTCGGCCGGGCTGCTGCGCGGGGCCCTGGCCGATCTGAACCGGTGTGCGGCCCTGGGCTACTCCCCGGCCTGGACGGAGGGCCGGATCGCCGCCGTCTTTCTGTACCTGGGCCGGCCCGGCGAGGCGCTGGCCGTGCTGGAACGCATGCGTCCCGGGGACCGGGACGGTGATCTCGCGCTCGTCGCGGAGGCGTTGCGAGGACTCGGCCGGTTCGACGAGGCGCGGGAGACGGCCGAGCGCGTCCGTGGGTTCAATCCAGAGGCAGGGCTGTTCCACCTCGCGATGGCGGAAAGCCGGATGCGGGGCACGGAATCGGATGTGGCGGCACGGTTGTGGCGTGAACTCGCCGAGTGCGAGACCTTCGTCGCCGATCCACAGGCGCCGGATGCCGAGGAGTTGGGCCAACTGCTGGTGCTGGCCTGCGTGCGGGGCGACTGGGACGCGGCCGCTCCGCTGCTGGACCGCCTGCTCGGCGCGGGCCCGGACTGGAGCGACTTGGCCGACGTATGCGACACACTGGGCGAACTCGCCGTATGCCCCGGCGCGGACATGGCCCGGCTGGGCGAGCTGCTGGCCCGGGTCACCGAGGCGCGGAACGCGCTGGCCACTACGGACGACCTCTGAAGTGCGGCAGGGAACGGCTGCCGCACCAGGCGGGTCGCACGGGGCCGGGCCGGATCGGACGGGGTCGGACCGGGCCGGATCGGACGGGATCAGGCCGGGCCGGGGCCTCAGCCGACCAGCAGCTCCCGCTTCAGCTCCCGCAGCTCGCGCCCGTCGATCCCGAGCCCGTCCTTCAGGTACGTACGGAACGAGCCGTACTCGTCCTCGACCTCCTCGTACCCGGAGTTGAGGTACGCGGGCCGCACGTCCAGCAGCGGTTTGTAGACCTTGGCCTGCTCGGCGGGCAGGTGGGAGAGGATCGCGTCGTTGGCGGCGCGGCGGTAGTCGTTGCTGGCGAGGTAGTCGGCCATGACCGTCTCGCGCGGGACGCCGAGCGCGGTGAGCAGCGCGGCGCTCGACCAGCCGGTGCGGTCCTTGCCCGCCGTGCAGTGGTAGAGGACGGCGTGCTGGTCGTCGTCCGCGACACCGGCGAAGACGGAGGTGTACGCGGCCTTCGCGGTGTCGCCGCTGACCATGAACTTCTCGCCCTCGACCATCATCTTCACCGCCTCCGCCTCGGACTTCGGCATGGTGGTGAAGGTGGGCGTGCCCGCGAGGACGTCGGCGACGACGTGTGTGGCGCCGGCCGGGACCTTGTCGGGGGCGGCCTTGCGCTCCGACGCCATCCGCAGGTCGAAGACCGTGCGGATGCCGAGGCGCCGCAGCTTCGCCAGGTCGCCGGCGGTCAGCTTCTCCAGCGAGTCGGAGCGGTAGATCTCGCCCATCTTCACCCACTGGCCGTCGCGGGTGCGGTAGCCGCCCGCGTCACGGAAGTTGACCGCTCCGTCCAGCTTGATGAGGCGGTCGGCGAGGCGCAGCGAGGTGCCCCGGTCGGGGACGAGGTCGAACCACTGGCGGTCGGCGGCGGGCAGGTCCCGCACGACGACCTCGCCGTGGGCGCCGCCCCGTGCGACGGTCTTTCCGTCCGCGCGGACGGAGACCTTGCGGACGCCGGGGGCGTTCCACCGCACGGTGTACGAACCGTCGGCGTTGGCGGTGACGGTGGCGGCGGTGAAGGGGATGGCGTGCCGGGACTGCGGCAGGCCGTGGTGCTGCTCAGTGTGCGAGGAGGTGGTGGCCGTGGCGGCACTGGGCGCGACAAGGCCGGTCAGCAGCGCGCCGGCGGCGATCGCGGCGCAGGCGGCAGGGGCCTTGACACGAGTAAGAACGTTCATGGGGCGGATCCTGCGGGGCACTCACGACGCAGCAGGGAATCCCCGATGAACAGTGCTCAAATCCGGCCTGAAGGGCGACCGATCACATAACGTTCCGCGTCTCAATCGGTCCGATCCGGTCGCCGATCCGGTCGATTACAGTGCTGCCGCAGAGCTACGTTCCGGGGAGTCCGGGAAGCCGGAGAGGGGCGCGCGGTGACCACAGCAGCCACAGCCGTCTGGGGCCGAGCCGAACAGCAGGACTTCCGTGCCCGCGTACGGGGCTGCCTGCTCGGCGGGGCCATCGGCGACGCCCTCGGCGCGGGCGTTGCCGAGCGGACCGTCGAGGAGATCCGGGCCGCGCACGGCCCGGACGGCGTCACCGACTACGTACCCGCGTACGGCCGACGCGGCGCCGTCACCGCCGCCACCCAGCTGACGCTCTTCACCGTCGACGGACTCATACGCGCGCAGGTCCGCCGCGACACCGGAGCCTGGCACCCGCCCACCGACGTGCACCGCGCCCATCTGCGCTGGGCCGCCACCCAGCGCGACTGGGGCCCCGACGAGCGTCGCAAGGACAACGGCTGGCTCGCCCACGAGGAGTGGCTCTACACCCGCCGCGACCCCGCCCCTGATTGCCTCACCGGCCTCGGCGACGACATCCTCGGCACCCTGGACAAGCCCAAGAACCCCACGGCCCGCGATGCCGGGGCGCTCGTACGCTCGGCGCCGTTCGGGCTGCTCGTCGGCTGGGAGCCGCAGCTGGTCTGCCAGCTCGCCGTGGAGTGCGCCGTCCAGACGCACGGCCACCCCACGGCCTATCTCTCGGCCGGCGCGCTCGCCGTGATCGTGCACGGGCTGGCCCGCGGCGACGGCATGGACGGCTCCGTGCAGCGCGCCCTCCAGCTCCTCACGCCCCGCCCCGGCCACCAGCCCGTCACCGACGCGCTGAAGCAGGCGCTCGGCGCCGTACGCCAGGGCATCCCGAGCCCGGCCCGCATCGCGGCCCTCGGCGACCCGCACCACGCCGAGGACGCCCTCGCCGTCGCCGTCTACTCCGCCCTCGTCAGCGAGGACATCCGCCACGGCCTGCGCCTCGCCGTCAACCACGACGGCCCCTCCCACCTCACCGCCTCCCTCACCGGCGCCCTCCTCGGCGCCCAGCACGGCGAGACGGCACTGCCCCCGGCCTGGCTCGCGGAGCTGGAGGGCCGCCCCACCATGCTCGAACTCGCCGACGACTTCGCCATGGAGATGACCCAGGGACCCGCGCTGCACGGTCCGGCGGTCTCGGCCCCGGGCTGGCTGCTCAGGTACCCGCGCGGATAGCGGTCTCCAGGCCCAGGGCGCACGTCTCAGCGCATCAGCTCGCCCGCGTTGACCAGCAGCGACTGGCCCGTGATCGCGCGCGCCCGGTCCGAGGCCAGGAACGCCACGGCATCCGCGACATCGCCGTCCGTGGCCAGGTCGGGTAGGGCCATCCGCTGGGCGAGCCGGTCGCGCACCTCGGACTCCGGTACGCCTTCGGTGTGCGCGGTGAACTGGACGTACGCCTGGACCGGCGGGCCCCACATCCAGCCGGGCAGCACGGTGTTGACCCGGATCCGGTGCGGGCCGAGCTCGTGCGCCAGTGAGTACATCGCCGAGGTGAGCGCGCCCTTCGACGCCGCGTACGCCGCCTGGCGGACCTGGGACGGGGCGGCGACCGCCGACTGGGTGCCGATGATGACGACCGAGCCGCCGCGCTCCTTGAGGGCCGGCAGGCAGGCGCGGGTCATGCGCAGGGTGCCCAGCAGATTGACGTCGACGACCTGCTGCCACGTGGCGAAATCGGCGTCCTCCAGACCGCCGAAGTAGCTGTCCCAGGCGGCGACATGGACGACCGCGTCGATACGGCCGAAACGCTCGGTCGCGAGCGCGGCCAGCGCCTCGCACTGGGTCTCGTCGGTGATGTCCGTGGGGCGGTGGGCGGTGTGCGCGCCCCCGGGGTCGATCTCGGTGGCGGTCTTGACGAGGTTGGCCTCGGTGCGCGCGCCCAGGACGGCGTTGCCCCCGTCCCGTACGACGGCCTCGGCGATCCGGTGCCCGAGCCCGGCGCCGACGCCGGACACGATGACGGTCTTCCCCTGAAGCAGCATCCCGGCGCCTCCCGGCTCTGGTCGTCTATCTGACGGTGCGTCAGAGTAGGGGCGTCCGCCGGATGAGGGAAGGGGAGCGTCGTGAGTGAGGACACCCGGTCCGAGGTGTACGCGGAACTGGCCGCCGTGGGTCCCTACGGAGTCCACCCGGGCCATGCGCTGATCACCATGGTCGAGCCGCATCCCGGCCATGAGTACGCCTACAACCGCTGGTACGAGGACGACCACTACTACGCGGGCGCGATGGCGATGCCCTGGATGTACGCGGGGCGGCGCTGGGTGGCGACCCGGGAGCTCCAGCTCCTGCGCTATCCGGAGAAGTCGGCGGTCGCCCAGCCGGTGACGTCCGGCTGCTACCTCTCCACGTACTGGATTACCGACGGCCGCTACGACGACCACATGAAATGGACCGTCGGCATCAACAAGCGGCTGAACCGGGACGGCCGCGTCCATCAGGAGCGTACGCACGTCTTCACCGCCTTCCAGGACCATGTGGCGACCGTCTACCGGGACGGCGCGGCGGGCCCGCGCGACTATCACGCGCTCGACCATCCCTACGCGGGGCTGGTGCTCGAAGTGATCGACGCCGAAGGGCCGGAGCAGCGGGCGGAGCTGCTGGACTGGCTGCGGGAGCACGAGCTGCCGAGGCGCCTCGCCCCGAAGGGGGGCGTCACGGCGCCGGCGGCGATGGTCACGGTCTTCCGGCCGACGCCGCTGCCGCTGGACCGGATGTCGTACGTCAAGCAGGTCGAGGGCGTCGATACGCGGCTGACGCTGCTCTGGTTCCTGGAGCGGGATCCGCGCGACTGCTGGGAGGCCCACTTCACGGGGTCGGCGGCCGGTGGGCGGGGGAGGGTGGAGCTGGTGGCGCCGTTCATTCCCACCGTGCCGGGGACGGATCGCTACGTGGACCAGCTCCGGTAGATCCGGTCGAGCGAGCGGAGGGGGCGCGGGCAAAAGCCGAGCCCCCTCGGCCGGGTCGGCGGACCAGTCGAGAGGGCTCTTCGTTGAATCCGGGGTTCCTGCGGGTCCTGCGGGGTCCGGCGGGGCCTACAGGGATCCCTGGCTGACTTCGTGCACGAAGGCGTTCCACGAATCCGGCACGAAGGTGATCGAGGGGCCCGAGGTGACCTTCGAGTCACGTACCGCGATCGATGCCACAACGGGGGACTTGACCTCCACGCATGCGCCATTTCCGCCGGAGTACGAGGACTTGGTCCAAGTGTCCGTGGCGCCCTGTCGAATAGCCATGTGCATCTCCGGTTCCAGGTTGGTCGGTGCCGCCGACGTTCTTGACGGCGTGATCACGACGCTACTTGGCGAGATCGCGCTATGAGAACGCCCGTTCACTCGACCGGATGGCATATTCCAGAGGGCTCTTCCGGGAATCGCTTGTCACGGTGTACCGTGCGCGCCCGCGATCTCGATTAGCGGAGATGTCACTTGGCGTATGCCTTGGCGACGTCCTCGATGAACTCCCGCGTCTGGTCGACATTCAGTGCCTGGGCGCGCAAATGCTCGTACATCACGGTGTATTTGTGGACGTCATTGGCTTTCTCCAGATAAAGATCACTGGTGACGCCCTCGATGTAGACGACGCTCGAGTCCGAGGCGTCCGGGAACTCCAGAACGGCGTAGTGCCCGGTGATCCCGGGATGGGCGCCCATGCTGAACGGCAGCACCTGGACCGTGACGTGCGGAAGCTGCGACTGCTCGATCAGATGCTCCAGCTGCTCGCGCATCAGCTGTTTGTTGCCCACCACCCGGTGCAGGGCGGCCTCGTCCACCACCGCCCACAGGCGCAGCGGGCCGTCGGGCGTCGCGACCCGCTCCTGCCGGCGCATTCTGACCTGGACCCGCTTCTCGACCTCGCTGACCGGGGATTCGGGGAGCGCTCCGGTGATGAGGGCCTCCGCGTACTCCCGGGTCTGGAGCAGTCCGGGCACGATCTGCGGCTCGTACACGCGAAGGCTCGCGGCGTCGGTTTCCAGACCGATGTAGACGCTGTACGGGATGTCGCCGAAGGCATGCCACCAGCCCTGCTGGCGGGAGTCCTTGGCCATCTGCATCAGGGAATCGACGATGCGGTGGTCCTCGACCTCGTACACGCCGCAGAGATCGCGGACATCGCGCTGGCTGATCGACCGCCGTCCGTTCTCCAGTCGGCTGATCTTGGACTGGGAGACGAGCAGACGCTCCGCCACCTCCTCCGCGGTCATGCCTTTGAGCTCGCGAAGCCTGCGCAACTCCTGGCCCAATCGGCGGCGCCTGACGGTGGGGTTGACGTTGGACGCCACGGAAACTGCACCTCCGGTGTAGCTGTGCGTATCTACGTCTCAGCAGATTGCCACCAATGGTGCTGGCCGCGCTGGAAAATGGCGACACGCGCGGACAATGCGAGCGCGCGGGGCAGCCTGATGGGCTGCCCCGCGCGCTCATGCGGCTCCCGAACCGGGTCTGGGGACGAACGTCGATGCGGTGTACGACGGATCGGGACGGACCGCGGTGGTGCTTCTCGGTCCGCTGTGCTTGGTGCTTGGTGCTTGGTGCTTGGTGCTTGGTGCTCGGTGGTTCAGTGCGCCACGGCGCGGGCCATGCTGCTGCGGCGCGGTTGCGCCGGTACGGCGGACTGACGACCTGCCGGGGCGGAGCTACGGCGAGGCTGCGCGGCCACACCGTTCTGGACGTCCATCACGGCGTGCGCCACGAGGCCGCCCATGGGGTCGTGCCTGATCAGATCCCGGAGCCGGGAGCGGGACGACCGCCCCTCGTTGCCGGGATACAGGTGCTTGCCGAGACCGACCGCGTGGGCCAGCGCGGCGAGCGCCGCGGTCCGTTGGTCCGGCGGTACGCCGGTGCGGATCGCACTGTCCAGCCGGGCCCTGATCTCCCGGCTGATCGCCGTGTCCGTCGCCTGGTAGCGAGTTGTCGGCAGCACCCCGCACATCTGGCCCGCCACGGCATGCACCATGCCGCACCTTTCCAGATGTGAAAGGTATGTCTGGCGCAACCCCAGCCGGGGCCCGCCGATCCAGTGGACGGCCCGGACCGGGCTGCCGCGCCTGCGCAGCAGTTCCAGTGCGGAGTCCAGCGTCGGATCTCCTGTCGGCCGTGGCATCACCACGGCGATACGATCCCCGTCAGGGGCTATCCGTCCTGCCAGAGCCAGCTCCACTAGCTGCGCTCCGGCCAGGCCGAGGTCGAGCGACTGCGGCTGCGCTGTGGTACCCGTGGTCGGGTCCAGAGCGAGCAGCAGAAGCTCTTCCGGAATTGTTCTGCGGCTCCTGCCCATCCATGCCTCCCCGCGTGGATGAATGACAGGGTGACGCCTCTCACATTGGTCTGTCGAGAGCGCCTGAGTGCTTCGTACGGGAACCGGTAGGTATGTCGTTCTCGTCTAGCACGGGGGCCAAGGGGTCACACAGGACACTGGTAGATGGTTCGGACAGCGACTAGTCGCACATGGAGGAGGCACGGTGGCGGGCGAGTCCCCCGACAAGTCGGAGCAGCAGAAGTCCTCGGGGGAGACGACTCCGAGCGAACGTGATCCGCGACTGGCCGTCTTCCGCTCGGCGGGGGAGCCGGCGGAGGGGCGGGTCGAGGGGCGTGTCGACCAGCCGACGGCCGTCTTCAGGACGCTGACTGCGCCTGAGCCCGCGGATGAGGCGGATGAGGACGCGGACGCGCCTGTGGGCGCGGACGCGGACGCGGGCGTGGATGCCGACGTGGACGTGGACGCCGACGTCGTTGACGCGGATGCGGACGTGGACGCTCCTGAGCCCGGTGAGGACGCCCGGTTGCGCGCCGCGGTGGCGGCGTGGGTGTCGCGTCCGGACGGCGCGGAGAAGGCGGAGGAGGCGTCGGTGGAGGCCTCCACCGACGGTTCCGAGGACGAGTCCGACGACCCCGAGGACACGGTTGAGGACGAGGCCGACGCGTCCGGCGACGAGCCGGAGGCCGAGCAGGCCGCCGATTCCGGCGAGGACGACGAGGACAACTCGGCGAAGGCCAAGGTGCCGAGCTGGGCCGCGGTGAAGAAGGAAGCCGCGGAGCCGGCGGCCGACGAGTCGGACGAGTCGGACGACGACGTCGCCGACGTCGCCGACGTCGCCGACGAGCCCGAGGCAGACGACGCCGACGACGCCCCCGACGCCGATGAGTCCGCAGCGGACAAGGCGGCCGACGAGCCCCCGGTCGATCAGCCGACCGCCGTGTTCAAGGCGCTCCCGCGGCCCGCCGTGGACCAGCCCACCACCACTCTCAAGGCCACGGCGACCGCCGAGAAGCCCAAGACCGAGTCCAAGCCCGCGGCGACCGCCGAGAAGCCCAAGTCCGAGTCCAAGCCCGCGGCGACCGCCGAGAAGCCCAAGTCCGAGTCCAAGCCCGCGCCTGAGCCCAAGGCCGCGCCCGAACCTCCCAAGCCCGCGCCCAAGCCCGCGCCCGCGCCCGCGCCCGAGCGGGCAGCCAGCCAGTTCGTGCCGCTGCGCCGCGACGACGTGGCACCCGCCGCGCCCGCCGCATCCGCCGCATCCGCCGCGCCCGCGTCGCTCGCCGAGGCCGAGCGGACCAAGCAGCAGCCGCTGCCGCCGCTGCCCCCGCTGGACCTGCTCGCCGAGCTGACGAACACTCCGCCGCCGCCCCAGACACCGGTCCGTACGGCCATCCGACGGGTCAAGATCTGGACCCCGCTGGTCGTGCTGCTCTTGATCGTCTTTGCGGTCGTACAGATGGTGCGCCCGCTTCCGGACCCGGCCCTGGAGCTGACCGCGGCGACCGAATACAGCTTCAAGGGCGGTGCGGTGGACCTGCCGTGGCCCGCCGAGGGGCAGGCGGCGGTCGAGGTCGAGGGTGTGGGAAGCCTCGGTACGTTCGGCGAGCAGAAGCCGGCGCCGATCGCGAGCGTCGCGAAGACGATGACCGCGTACGTGATCCTCAAGAACCACCCGCTCAAGGGCAAGGAGACCGGCCCGCAGATCGAGGTGGACCAGCGGGCCGAGGAGGAGTCGAACGCGGAGGACGAGTCCACGGCTCCGATCCGCGCGGGCCAGAAGTTCTCCCTGAAGCAGATGCTCCAGCTGCTGATGATCCCGTCCGGGAACAACGCGGCGCGTCTGCTGGCCCGCTGGGACTCCAAGTCCGAGGCCGAGTTCGTCAAGCAGATGAACGACGCGGCCAAGGAGCTCGGCATGAACGACACCACGTACACGGACCCGAGCGGTCTCAAGGCCACGTCCGTGTCGACGGCCACGGACCAGCTGAAGCTGGCCAAGGCGGTCATGCAGAACGACGTGTTCCGGGAGATCGTCGACACGCCCGACATCCAGATTCCGGGCATCGACACGAAGATCTACAACAACAACAACCTCCTGCTGAACGACGGCGTCAAGGGCATCAAGACCGGCTCCTCGACTCCGGCAGGCGGCAACCTGCTCTGGGCCGCCGACACGATCGTCGACGGCAAGGAGCGCCGGATCTACGGCGCGGTGTTCGGCATCCAGCGCGGCGACTCGCCCGATTCCAAGCTCCAGTCCTCGCTCAAGGACTCCCTGCCGCTGATCAAGGCCGCGCAGAAGGCGGTCACCTCGGAGATCGTCGTGAAGAAGGGCGATGTCGTCGGGTACGTGGACGACGGCCTCGGCGGCCGGGTCGAGGTCGTCGCGACGAAGGACGTGAAGGCCATCGGCTGGCCCGGCGTGAAGGCCCAGCTCAAGCTCGGCGCGGGCAAGGCCACGCTGCCGCGCGAGGCGAAGGCGGGCACGGTGGTCGGTGAACTGTCGGTCGGTACCGGCACCGGCAAGGCCTCCGCGCCGGTCGCGCTGAAGAGCGACCTGACGGAGCCGGGCTTCGGCGAGAAGCTCACCCGGATCCTCTGATCCGACGACGACCCGGCGAAGATCCGCCGACGAGCAAGTGCCGCCCCGGCGTGAGGTGCTCGCCTCGCGCCGGGGCGGCGGTGCCACAGCCGCGTGCTAGCGTCCGGGCAACGTGACATCCCCGCGACGCGTCCATGTACGGAGACAGACCACGTCGGGGACGGACGGGGAGAGCCGAGTGATCACCGCTGAGCCGACGTACGTGGACGAAGCCGCCGACCCGGAGCACGAGGCCGGCCGCGCGCGCCGGGTACAGGACTTCCTCCGGCATCCGGTCACCGCGGCCACGCTGGTCGCGGGCGTCGCCCATGTCGTCTGGTTCTTCCTCCTCGCGAACAGCGGGGGCGATCTGGCGGCCCAGGACGCCTGGGCGGAGTTCGTCGGGCGGCATCCGGACTCCGCGTACAACCTCGCCTGGTACGGCGGTATGCACCCGGTCTCGTACAGCGTGGTGTCCCCGTACCTGATGTCCCTGATCGGCGTGCGCTCGACGATGATGATCGTCGGTACGCTCTCGGCCACCCTGACCGCGCTGATCCTCATCCGCATCCGGGCCGTGCGCAATCCGCTCGCCTGTGCGCTCGCCGCGGTCTTCGCCTTCCTGTGCAACGCGCTGTCCGGGCGCGTCACGTTCGGGCTCGGCATGCTCTTCGCGCTGGGCGCGGTCGCGGCCGTGTTCTGCTGGCCCTACCGGTGGCGTACGAAGCGCTGGGCCAAGGCGGCCGTCGCCGCGCCGCTGGCGGGGCTCGCGACCGCGGCGAGCCCGGTCGCCGGGCTGTTCCTCGGCGTCGTCGCGGCCGCCCTCTTCCTCAACAAGCGCCGCCCGGGGGCCTACGCGGTCGGACTGCCCCCCGTCGTGGTGGTGGCGCTGTCGTCGTGGCTGTTCCCGTTCTCCGGTACGCAGCCGATGTCGGTCGCGTCGACCGCGCTGCCGTTCCTCTTCGGGGTGCTCTGCCTGGTCCTCGTACCGAAGGAGTGGCGGACGGTCCGCACCGGGGCCGGCGTGTACGCCCTCGGCACGGTCCTCACCTGCGTCGTCGACTCGCAGATCGGGTCGAACATCACCCGGCTCCCGATGCTGTTCGCGGGGGTGGTGCTGCTGGCCGCGCTGCCGTTCGCCGCTCCCAGGTCCCGCAAGTGGTTCGCGCTGGTCCTGGCGTTCGCCGGGCTGAACATCTGGATCGGCGTCAAGAGCGTCGACGACATCGTCCGTACGGCCCCGGACGCGTCCTGGGCCCGCGAGCTCGCTCCGCTCCTGAACGAGCTCCAGAAGGCCGGCGCCGAGAAGGGCCGGGTCGAGGTCGTCCCGGCCAGCAGCCACCGCGAGGCCTCGGCGCTCCTCCCGTACGTCAATCTCGCGCGCGGCTGGAACCGCCAGGCCGACCTGGAGCGCAACCCGATCTTCTACGACGACACGCTCGACGCGGCCGGTTACCGGGCATGGCTCGACCGCTGGGCCGTTCACTACGTGGTCCTGCCCAAGGGCAAGCCGGACCTGGGCGGCGGGCAGGAGGCGGAGCTGATCCAGCAGGGCCAGCCCTACCTCAAGCGGATCTGGGCGGACCCGAACTGGCAACTGTTCGCCGTAGAGAACCCGAGGCCGCTCGCCGATCCTCCGGCGACGGTGGACCAGGCGGGCGCCGACGGACTCACCATCCATGTGCGGACGGCGGGCCGGGTGCTGATCCGTGTGCCGTACTCGCCGTGGCTCGGCCTGTTCGACGAACAGGGCGAGGGAGTGCCGCAGCCGGAGGAGACCGAGGAGTCGAAGGAGCGGGAGGAAGGGCCGAAGTCCTTCACGAATGTGGCCGGTTGCCTGCTCAAGGCCGAGCCGGACGCGGAGGGCGACGAGTGGACCGAACTCGTCGCCCCGCGCGCGGGGGTGTACCGGCTGGAGGCGAAGTACCAGCTGCCGCGGGGGACGCCGTGTCCGGAGGAGCTGCGGTAGGGGGAGCGCCCGCAGGCGCCCCCGCCGCTGGACGTGCGCTTACGCCACCGGGAACGCGATGTCGCACACCTCGTCCGTCCCCGACGCCGCCTCCCAGTCCGCGAAGTAGACCTCCCGGCACGGGCCCGTGATCGTCAGGCCCTCCTGTTCGACCCAGTGCTCCACCGCCTCGTAGGCGGAGAGGATCTGCGGCTCCGCCACCTGGGCCTTGGTGATGCGGGTGTACGCGAAGCGCTGCGCGGGCTCGACCCGTACGACGGGGCCGCGGTTCACCGCCGCCCAGGCCGCCGCGGCCTTCGCGTCGGCAACGGGGACGCACGCCTCCGCCGGACCGTCGCTGTCGGGGGTCACGTCGGCGTGGTACGCCACGTACGGCGCTCCCGCGACGCCCCCGCAGTCCTTCGCCGCCCGCTCCAGTCGGCCGAGCGTGGCCGGGATCCACAGGGGGAGCTCGTCGGAGCGGAGGTGCTTGCGCTCGGCGAGCACCGTCTGCTCGGCTACGTCATATGTCCTGATCTCGTACATCGTGGGTCTCCTGCCCGACAGTCGGTCACGGAGATGGGCCGCGACGGCACCCTGCACGGCACGCCGCTCCTCGACCTCGGCCCAGTACGCCGCCACGGCCCCCGCCGCGCGGGGCCCCGGCAGCTCCACCACCTCGGCGATCCGCGCGAGCGGCATGTCGATCTGCCGCAACAGGGCGACGAGCCGTGCGCGTTCGACCTGGTCGGGGCGGTACCAGCGGTAGCCGGTGGCCTCGTCGACGTACGCGGGCGCAAGGAGCCCGAGGCGGTCGTACAGGCGCAGTGCCTTGGGCGACAGTCGTGCCCGCGCGGCGAAGGCCCCGATGGTCAGAAGGGTTTCGTCGTGTACGGCCACGGGTCCCATCCTCCGTCACCGGGCGGCGATTTCTGTGGTCCGCCCGGTACGAGGACGATGCGCTCTGCCCCAGGGGCAAGGTCAAACGGGTCGGTCGCGGATCGATACCGCGTTGATACGCTCCGATGCCTACCGGTCGGTATGGGGCCCGCTGCATAGTGAGCCGCATGGCTTGCGAGAGATGTGGCGGTACGCACCGGGGCGCGCTGCCGGGGATGGTGTCGGACGCGTGCGCCGTGAGCGCCGTGCCGAGGGACGGAGCCTGGGCCGGGCGGGAGCCGGTGTTGGGGCGGAACATACTGGTCGGAGGGGGAGTCGCGGTCGCGCTGTGCGTGCTGGCGCTGGGTGCCGTACTCCTCGCGGGCGGGGATCGCGACGACGCCGTACGCGACCCGGCCCCGGCCGCGGCCGACAACGCGCTGGGCGGCCTGCCGGACCGGGTCGGCCCGACGTTCGTACCGGAGGACTCGCCGTCGCCGAGCGCCGCGACGAAACCCGGACCCGGACACAGCCCCTCGGCCTCGTCCACGCGCAGGCCCTCCGCGAGCCCGAGCGCGAAGCCGTCGCCGCGCCCCGCGCCGAGGTTCGACCAGTGGGCGGGGCCGGGCTGCGACAACGGGGTGCGGACGAGGGGCCGTTACGACGACGGGGACGAGGGCTGGTACGACGTCGACTCCGGCGGCCATACGGGCGGCTCGTGCGAGGGCCGCTTCATCGCCGTACCCATGTCCGGCGCCAGGGACCAGGACAGCGGCGGCAGGGTCACCTGGACGTGGCGGGTGGGCAGTGCCCACGCCACCTGCCGGGCAACCGTGCACGTTCCCAGGAGCCATGACGACGACGATGTCGGGGGCGACCCGACGCGGTACAACGTCCTGGCCGACCCCGACGACTCCGGCAGCGTCCTCGCGTACTTCGACATCGACCAGACATCGCTGCGCGGTGGTCTGATGGTGGTGCCCGATCTGCCGGTCAGGAACGGGAACTTGACGATCCAGCTCGTCGACCGGGGGCAGGACTGGGGGAGCGCGGAGCGCGACGGCGCCCATCACGCGGCCGGTCAGATCAGGGCGGAGTGTGGCGGGTGACATCGTTTCCACCCTGCGGCGGACGGGGTTCCTGCATAGTGGGCCGGTATGGCGTGCGAACGTTGCGGTAGTGAAAGCGGTGGTGCGGGCGGCGGTACGCGTGGTGGTGCGCGGCGCCGTGGGAAGCAGGGCATACCCAGGCTCTCCCGCTACCGCAAGGTCCTGTACGCCACCGGCGCCGCCGTCGTCCTGGGCTGCTTCATCGCCGCGGTGGCGCTGCTGACGGGCTCCGACGCGGACGGCGACGCCCAGCCGCCCGCGGACGCCGCCGCGGACGACGACTTCGACGTCGGGGGCGTACCGACGAGGATCGGCCCGACGGCGCTGCCGGGCGTGGACGAATGGGCGGGGCCGGGCTGCTCGACGGGCCACTACAGCGAGCGCGGCCGCACCGAGAACGGGGACGCCGCCTGGTACACCGTTCGCTCCGGCGGACAGCGCGACGGCGACTGCGACGGCAGCTTCACGGCCGTCCCCATGTCGGGCAGCCCCACGAAGGACGGCGGCGCCACGGCGATCTGGAGCTGGGACCTCGACGAGGACTACGAGAAGTGCTCCCTCGCCGTGTACGTACCCGCCTCGGCCCGCGCCGCCGATGTGGCCGGCGACCCCACCTTCTACCGCGTGCTGGCCGACCCCCGCGACACCGGTTCCGGCTACACGGGCTTCGGCGTCCGCCAGACCGCCCACCGCGGCAGCCTCGTCTCCGTCGGCAGCTATCCGGTCAAGGGCGGCGACACCTTCGCGGTCCAGCTGCTGGACCGCGGCCGCGACTGGGGGGACGCCTCCCGGACCGGCGCGCACCACGCCGCGGCGCAGATGCGGCTGACCTGCAGCCCCTGACCATGTGGGGGGCGGGTCGGCCTGCGGGCGGTGGTCCGGCCGGGAGGCGCGGTCCCTGACCATGTGGGGGGCGGGTCGGCCTGCGGGCGGTGGTCCGGCCGGGAGGCGCGGTCCCTGACCATGTGGGGGGCGGGTCAGCCTGCGGGCG
>NZ_JBEPDM010000010.1:0-122807 GCF_040300305.1 Streptomyces sp. NPDC000410 | reverse complement strand
GTGGTCCGGCCGGGAGGCGCGGTCCCTGACCATGTGGGGGGCGGGTCAGCCTGCGGGCGGTGGTCCGGCCGGGAGGCGCAGCGCCAGGCCGTCGAGCATGGCCTCCAGGCCGTAGGCGAACTTGGCATCACGCATTTCGACCGGGTCGAACTCCTTCGTCGCGGCCGCTGCGTAAGCCTCCGTCAGGTTGTCGTGGCCCTCGGCGGCCTGCTGGGCGGCCGGCATGAGGCGGGCGATGAGGCCTGCCTCCGTCTCACCTGACCGGGCCACCGTGGTCAGCCAGGCCGCCTCGGTGGTGCTCATGCCGATCACGTATCCGACGAGGGAGTCGATCGCCCGGCCGGGATCGGGGAACCCGGCCTGGACGAACAGGGTCGCCAGCCGGTTCGAGAAGGACATCAGGTTGGGGCCGAGGTAGGCCAGGCCGGCCTGTCCCAGCACGGAGGACAGCCACGGGTGGCGCAGGGCCGTCGCGCGGAAGGACGCGGCAGCCTCGGCGCTCACCGTCCGCCAGTCCGCGGAGTCGACGGGCGGCACGACCATCTCGCCGAAGACCTCGTCCACGGCGAGCTCCATCAGCTCGTCCTTGGTGGCGACATGGCGGTACAGCGAAGTCGCTCCGGCGTTCAGTCGAGCGGCGAGCTTCCGCATGCTCAGGGCCTCGATGCCGTCGGCGTCCAGCATCACGATCGCCTCCCGGACGATCGCCTCCTGGGACAGCCCGGGCTGTTCGGCCTCGCGCGGTCGGCGGGTCCAGACGGAGGGAATGGGCTGCGGCTTCTTGTCGGCGGCCATCGGCTCGCTCCTTTGCGTACGTCGTGCGCATTCAGCGTACAGGGTTCGGGGGTTGCGAACGCTGTACGCGCCAGCGTACGGTGTTCGCAACACACGGAACAGTGTTCGCATCGCCGGAACGGTGTGCGCAACCCGAAAGGAAAGCCCGATGACAGCCGCAGCCGCAGGGCCCGAGACCCGCAGTCCGCACCGCTGGTGGATCCTGATCGTGCTGTGCCTCAGCACGCTGGTCCTGGTGGTCGACAGCATGGCGCTGACCGTCGCCGTGCCGGCCATGACCGAGGACATCGGAGCGAGCCCCCAGCAGATCCAGTGGATCCTCGACTCCTACGTGCTGGTCTTCGCCGGTCTGCTGCTGACCTCGGGAAGTCTCGGTGACCGGTTCGGCCGCCGAAAGGTGATGATCATCGGCCTGCTGCTCTTCGGAGCGGCATCGCTGGCCGCGGTGTTCTGCACGACACCGGGCGAGGTCATCGCCGTCCGCACGGCCATGGGCGTCGGCGGCGCGCTGATCATGCCGTCCACCCTCTCGATCCTGATCACGGTCTTCGACGAGGAGGAGCGCCCGAAGGCGATGGCCGCCTGGGGCTCGGTGTCGATGCTCGGCCTGGTCGGCAGCCCGGTCCTCGGCGGTGTCCTGATCGACCACTTCTCCTGGCACTCGATCTTCTTCATCAACGTCCCGGTCGTCGTCCTGGCCGTGGCGGCCGGACTCCTGCTGATGCCCGAGTCCAAGGCCCCCTGGCAGAAGGCCGACCCGCTGGGTGCCGTCCTCTCCGCCGTCGGCATGACAGCCCTGGTCTGGTGGATCATCGAGATCCCGCAGCACGGCGCCTTCGAGGGCCGCGGTCTGGTCACCCTCGCCATAGCCGTCGCCTCCCTGGTCGGCTTCGTGGTCTGGGAGAACGCCACCGCCTCGCCGATGGTGCCGCTGGTCCTCTTCAAGCACCGCAACTTCACCGGCGGTTCGATCTCGCTGGCCCTGGTCCAGATCGGCAACGGCGGTCTGCTCCTGATCCTCACCCAGTACCTTCAGTCGGTCCTCGGCTACTCCCCGGTCAAGGCCGGTCTGGCCTTCACCCCGCTGGCCGTGGCCGCGCTGATCGGCAACGGAGCCGGCGCCAAGCTCGCCGCCAAGGTCGGTTACCGCTGGCTGATCCTGGCCGGCATGCTCCTGATGGCGGCTTCCTTCGGCCTGCTGACCAGCGTCACCACCGACAGCGGCTTCACCGTCCCGGCCGTCGCCCTCGGTCTGCTCGGCCTCGGCGCCGGTATGGCCATGCCGGCCGCGGTGGGCGCCCTGATGGGGACGATCCCGGCCGACAAGGCGGGCGTCGGCTCCGCTCTGAACGACACCATCCAGCAGGCCGGTACCGCCCTCGGTATCGCCATCCTCGGCTCGCTGCTCACCAGCACCTTCTCCGCGGAGATGCCGGCCGGTACCCCCGAGCAGGCCAAGCAGTCGATCAACGGCGCGCTGGCCGTCGCCCAGGGCGACGCGGGCCTGGTCCAGGCCGCGAAGGAGGCCTTCACCGCCTCGATGTCCACCACGCTCACCGTCAGCGCGATCGGTGTCCTGGCCGCCGCCCTGCTCGCCGTGGTGGTCATGCGCGGCGGCAAGGACGAGACCCCGGCCGAGGGTGCCACCGTAAGGGAGGCCCCGGAGAAGGAGGTCGTGCCGGCCGCCTGACGGCCTACCTCACCCCTCACTTCCCCTCACTTCCCCTCACGCCCCCTCACATCCCCGAACACCGCTCCGCGCCGCGAGGCCGGCACCCGCAGAGGGTGCCGGCCTCGGCCGTCTCCGGCCCGGTCCTACCGGGAGTGCCGCTCCAGGTCGTGGTGGACGGCCTTGGCCAAGGCCTCGATCGTGTCCATGCCGTAGTTCATGCCCACGTCCGGCGACTCGTCCTCCGGGACCCTGTTGTTCTCGGTGAGGACCACGAGACCGTAGTCATGGGCCCGGCCGGTGAACGCGCTCATGCTGTTGACCTTCCAGTCCCCGCGGTCCCAGGGGTTCTTGAGCTTGCGTTCGGAACGCTGGAGCCACCCATTCTTGACCTGGACGGCGGCGTCCGAGGGGGCCCCGGCGGGCGTTCCCCACCGCTGGTCCTTCCGTACCTCACGCATAAGGCCCAAAATGTAGGCGCGCTCTTCGTCATTCAGTACGGAGTCGTCCTTTCCGGTGAGCAGTTCGAGCAATTTCGCCTGGTCGCCCGCGGTGACCTGGGTCAGACCCATGAGACCGGCCTTGTTGATGGTGGTGTTCTCCATTCCGGCCTTGTCCAGGAAGGCCTGGATCTTCTTGCGCCCGAGCCTGTCCCACAAGGTGTACGTCGCCTTGTTGTCCGAGCTCACGATCATCTTCCTGGCCAGGTCCCGCTCGCCCTCGGACAAGGCGGACTCCCTGGCCAGGAGCAGGGCCCCCAGGACGATCGGCTTGACCGTGCTCGCGGAGTCGTACTGCTTGTCCGCGCCGTACGTGCACGAGGTACGGGTGGCTCGGTCGTACAGCGCCACCGAGGCTTCACTGGTGCGCTTCTCCAGAGCCTTCGCCATGTCCCGGGTCAGCGCGTTGGCCAGTTCGGGATTTTGGGACACGCACGTGATGAGGCGGCCCTTGAGCTGCTGAAAAGCGGTTTCGGCTTTCCGTGGCCCGTGGGGCGCGGGTGCCGGAGGGCCGGGGCTGGGGACAGGTGCCGAGGGGGACATCGCAATGGCGACGCAGACCGCCGCGGAAATCGCCCCCGGAATCGCCTTTGACGTCACATCACGGCGCTTCAACGTGTTCCCCTTCGGCCGACGCGCTGGTGATCGGACGCTACGAGCGCGGGGCGGGGACGGCCTGCCGGGTCGGCCGATAGGACTAAGAGATCCTTTTCATGACGGCCGAGAAGGTGAACGAGCGAGCGCTCCCGAATGGGCGGTCCGCAGGCCCGGCGGTCCAGCGGTGCGGTCAGGGCGTGGCTGGGCCTGGCCCGTCCGACCGGCTAAGGTGGCGACCTTCGGCCGGCGGAAGCCGTACGGAGTCCTCGAAGGCCGGGCACATCATGCATCTCGCCGACCATCCCGCACGTCGCCGCCTCAGCGCCGCCCTGGCCGGCCTCGCCGTCACCTTCCGCGGCATGACCGCCCATCCGGACGAGCACAACTGCGAATGCCACTGGGGCAGCCCGGAGGAGCTCGCCCTCCTGAAGACACCGGACGTGGAGCTGGAGCCGGACCTCCTGCGCCGCACCTGGCAGGCCATCGACTGGTCCGATCACGCCGCCGTGCTGCGCCGCGTCCTGCCGCAGTTCGCCACGGTCCTGGTCGCCGGCCACGCGGAACCCCTGTTCGGCCTGGAACAGGCCGGGTACTCCTTCGCACGCGGCCGCTGGCAGCAGTGGCCCGACGATCAAGCCGGTCCGGTGCGCGAGTTTCTGCACGCCTGGTGGGTGCAGAGCCTCACCGACCCGGATGCGGTCGTCCCGGCGCACCAGGTCTTCGTGATGTGTGCCGAGGCGTCCGGAACGGTCCGCCCCTGGCTTGGCGAATGGGAGAAGCAGACCGGGGACCTCAGCGACCGGCGTCTCGCCGAGGCGGCGGCGGAATGGGAGTACGAGCTCCTGGGAGACAGGCTGCCGTGGAGCGTCGGCTGGTACGAGCACGACGAGGAGGAGATGCGAACCGAACTGGTCACCTGGCTCCTCGACCACGCCGCGCCGCGCCTCCGTGAGTCGGGCGCCTCGACAGATCTGCAGCACTGGATACGGCTGCTCGGACTCACGGATGAGGCCCGCTGGACGGATCCGTACTGGTCCGGTCACCGCTACTGACGTCAAAGGCCCCGGACCATGATCGGTCCGGGGCCTTTTGCCTGGTGCCCCCGGCAGGATTCGAACCTGCGACACCCGCTTTAGGAGTGGGATCGAATCCGTGCCGGGCGGTTCCAGACCGTGCCGCGCGGTGCTGTCCTGCCTGATCAGCGCCGCGCGGAACGGTGCCCGATCCTGCACGTGTTGCCTGGTGCTGGCCTGTCCGCTCACGCATCGCGCACGCATGAACCCTCCGCTTGGGATGCATGACCGCAGTTCGAGGCCGGTTCTTCCGCTCGTCTCGGCGATGGTCGCAGGTGGTCTTGGGGGTGAAGGGCGCACTTGATGGACTCTTCTCCTACCCGTACGCAGGGGGCTACTTCTTCGCCCTGATGCGCACTGAGACGGGAGATACGTCTGGAGTTGTCCGCCAGACGTCATGGCGGCGCGCCGCTATGCTTCACCCATTTCGTCTAGTGCCTTCACGGCATCTTCATCAGTGAGGGAGCTGCGCTGTATGCCCCGTCAAGGCTCGCTGCCTTCCGCGGACCGCGCTCGGCTGGACAAGCTGCTTGTCTCATGGCGGGACTCACTCATTGACTTGAGCCTCCGTAACCGGCTGCTCAACTATCAGCGCCGCTCCTCGTCCGCTGGCATGGATCTGGTCGAGCCCGGGCTCGCTGGCGTGCTGGAAGGGCTCTCCCGCGGCTGCACCTTCTCTGTCGTGCGCGACGAAAAGCCTGATGGCGAGACCCCTGGTTCGGCGCCGGCGATCGTGGCGAACCCGGCGGGTTCCATCGCCGGCGCGAGGGCGATCGACACCCCCGCGTCTCGGGCCGGGGTCGGAGGTGGCCGACCTGGTGTGGAGCTCAAGACCTCCAAGACCACCCAGGCCGAGCAGGTCCGGCACCTGCGGCGCCTGGCTCTGGTCGCGCGGGAGAAGTTCAACGACTACGGCCTGTGGGTTCTCCATCTCGGCGTGGGCTTCCTTGACTGGACGCCGGCCACGTCCGCCGAGAAGAGCTTCAGCTCACCCTTGGTGATAGTGCCGGTCGTCCTGGAACGGCGCCGTGGGGACTCGTACGTCCTGAAGATCAATACGGATGAGGAGCCATCCCTCAACCCAGCCCTTGCCATCAAGATGGGCGAGTTGGGCATCGAATGGCCGCGTGTCGACCAGGTGGACCACCGTGACATTCCGGAGCTGCTTGCGCGGGTACGGCACGCGGTAGCCGGCGTGCGCGGTTGGAAGGTCACCAACCGGGTTGTGCTGGATACGTTCAACTCCAGCAAGGAGGTCATGTATCGGGACCTCCTGGACAATGCCGCCCGTGTGCAGGCCAGCGCCCTCGTGCGAGCCATCGGACTCGGCGCCGACTCCGGCATTGCGTCCGGAACCTTTGCCTTCGACCCCGTCGACACGGATCGCATCGACGAGGTCCAGCCGCCCGAGAACGCCCCCCTCGTGCTCGACGCGGACTCCTCCCAACGACAGTGCGTCGCTGCCGCGCTCGAAGGCCGCAGCTTCGTGATGGATGGACCGCCCGGCACCGGCAAGAGCCAGACGATCACCAACATGATTGCGGGTCTGCTGGAGCAGGGCCGCACCGTGCTGTTCGTCAGCGAGAAGGCGGCAGCGCTCGATGTGGTCCGCAACCGACTCGGCGATCTCGGTCTCGACGACTACGTCCTGGCCTTGCACAGCAACAACATGGGCCGGAAGCAGGTGGCGCAGGAACTCGGCCAGGCATTGCAGGCACCCCGCCGTACCTCGCCCGGCAGTGCCCAGGCGGACCTCAACCGCGCTCGCCAGCTACGCAAGGAACTTTCCGGATACGCGGCGGCGATGAACGAGATCCGGCCTGGTCTCGACGCGAGCCTGCATGATGTCCTGGGACGGATCTCCCTGCTCGACGATTCCCACCCCCTGCCCCCGGCCCCCGCCTTCGACGCGGCGGCGTTCAGCGCCGAGCGACTTGGCCAGGCGACGGTGGCGGCCCGCCAGGTCAGCAGGTCGTGGCGGCCGGCTGCGGAAGGCACCGCGTTCTCCTGGTACGGGCTGACAGCCACCGGAGAGCCGCTGCAGGCGCTCGACCTCGCCACCGAGACCCTCGTCGAGCTGGAGACGAGGTTGCTGCCGCACGCGGATCTCCTCGCCGACCTCGGCTGGCAGGGAGTTCGGGACGTATCCCGGCTGACCGCTCTTCTCCGGATCGCCGGTGCGCGGCCGACTCTGCCGTTCCCGTGGCTGACCGCCGAGTACCACGGTCTGACCACAGCGGTGGCAGACTTCCGACGCCGCCTGGACGCGGTCATCGACGCCGAGCGGTTGGCGGAGCGGACACTCGGCAGGGCATGGGACCAGCTGCCGGCCGAAGTGGACGCCACGCCGAGTCCTGAGGAGACCGCTCTCGCGACTCTGCTGCCCCCGGCCATCGATATCAGTGCGCTCACCGCTGATGCCGCGCGCGAGCTCGGGGATCGGCTCGAAGCCGACGCCACAGCACTCGATGACGCAGTCAAGTCGCTGGCGGCGGTTGCCGCGATGTACGGCCTGCCGGCCCCCGAGACCTGCGACGAAGCCCTTCGTCTGGGCCGCCTCGCCGACCTGGCGGGGGACTCCGACGATGCCAAGCCGCTGGCGGCATGGCTCACCCGAGAGGGCGCGGCTGGTGCGAGGACCGCCGCACAGGTCCTGCGCGAAGCCGTGGACCGCCTGAGTGCGGCGCGGAAGAAGGCCGAAGGGATCTTCACGGACCGGGTATTGCAGGAAGACTCCCTCGAAGACGTGGCGCACCGGTTCGCCACGGTGCACCGGTCCATCACTGCCAGGCTGACAGCAGCATGTCGCGCCGACCGGCGGTTGGTGAGGTCACTCCTCCCCGATGGCGGCAAGTGCACCAAGGAGGTGCTGGCCACGCTGCCGGCGGCGGTGGCCTGGCAGCAGGCGGCACGGACCCTGCACGCTGAGGTCGGCCACCACGCAGCGGCCCTTGGCAAGCACTGGCGGGGCGAGGACACTGACTTCGATGGCCTGGACTCCCTCATAGCACGGGCCGATGAAATCCTGGCGCTCGCTCCCCGGGTGATCAACCAGGACGCGTTGGCACGCGAGGTGGCTTCTGGGGGACAGCCGCGTGCTGCCGCGAGGAACACCGCAGAGCAGGCTGCCGCCCGGCTGATCGAATGGCGGGACTCCCTCGTGCTTCCGCCCATGCCTGGGCCGTCGTACGAGTTGGAACCGGGAAGTCTCCGTGCCGCCGCGCAGTGGAGTCGCGCGCATGTAGCGCCCCTGCGAACTGCGGAGCGCCTGATGCGGATCGTGGAGCAGACGGCTGCCGCGGACGGAGGCGCGGTCGCGGCGTCCGGCACCTGGACTCTCGCCTCCGCACGCGCGGCAGTCCGTACCGTACAGGCGACGCGTGCCGCCGTATCGGAGTTCCGGTCGAAGGAAGAAGCGGACCGAGAACTCCTCGGTGACCTCTACACGGCCAGGAGCACCAAGGTGCCCGACCTGACGGCCGGCCTGGACTGGATCGCCGCTCTGCGTGAGTCGTGTGGGCTTCAGCAGAAGACTCTCCTGAGCGCGTCCGCCGCAGAGATCCTCTACCGGGCGGAATCCGACACGGAACTGGAAGCCGCTGCGGACGCGTGGTCACGTGCCTCAGGGGCGCTGGCGAATCTGTTCCGTCCGGAACGCGCCGAGCAGCTGCGTCAGTCGTTCGCCGATGGCCAGGACGCGGCCGTAAAGGCGCTGGCCGTCCTGGACAACGACCGGGGCGGTCCTGACGAATGGCGCGCTTACGACATCGGACGCAGCTCCCTCGACGACCTGGGCCTTGGGGACCTGGTGGACCGGGCGGTGCGCCGTGGGGTCACTCCGGCAGACTTCCCGGACGTGGTCGAACGTGCGGTGCTCCGCGCATGGGCGGATGTCCAACTGGCAGACGACCGGCGGCTGGCCATCTCCCGGTCCGCTGACCGTGACGATCTCGTGGCCGGCTTCCGGAAGCTGGACGCGAGACTGGCCGACCATGCCCGTCTGCGCGTCGTCCAGGCGTGTGACGGCCGGCGCCCGCGGAGTACGAGTACGCCGGGTGCGGCGCTGCTCAAGCGCGAGGGCGAGAAGAAGAGTCGGCACAAGCCCGTGCGGGAGCTGCTGGAGGCTGCCAGGGACACGGTGTCACGGGTCAAGCCATGCTTCATGATGAGTCCGCTCACCGTGAGCCGCTTCCTGCCGTCCGACCTCGTCTTCGACGTGGTGATCTTCGATGAGGCGTCGCAGGTCCTGCCGCAGGACGCCATCAACTGCGTCTATCGCGGACGGGCACTGATCGTCGCCGGCGACCAGAAGCAGCTTCCGCCCACCGCGTTCTTCTCCTCTGCGGACGACGATGAGGAGGACCGCGAGGACGAGGAGGCCCCGGACAGGTTCGCCTCCGTGCTGGACCTCTGCAAAGCGAGCGGACTGCTGGAAAGTCTTTCCCTGCGCTGGCACTACCGCAGCCGTCACGAGGACCTGATCGCCTTCAGCAACCGGGAGTTCTACGACGAGTCGATGACGACCTTCCCGGGCGCTCATGCTGAGGGTGAGGATGTCGGCGTCGCCTTCTACCGTGCCACGGAGGGCGTCTACCGATCGGGGGCAGCCGCCCGGAACAACCCCGGGGAGGCCGCAGCGGTGGCCCGCCGGGTCATCCACCACTTCAGTACGCGCAAGGGCCGGTCGCTGGGCGTCGTCGCGCTGTCCCAGTCGCAGGCCGTCGCGATCCAGGACGCTGTGGACGCGGCCCGGCAGAGCCGCCCCGATCTCGACGAGTGCTTCTCCGAGGACCGGCTGAACGGATTCTTCGTGAAGAACCTGGAGAGCGTGCAGGGCGACGAGCGGGATGTCATGATCCTTTCCGTCGGTTACGGCCCTGACGCCCAGGGCAAGTTCTCGAAGAACTTCGGTCCGGTGAACAAAGCCGATGGCTGGCGCCGACTGAACGTCGCCGTGACCCGAGCGCGCTACCGTGTGGAGGTCGTGGCCTCGTTCGAACCGGGTGAGGTGGGAGACACCGGTAGCAAGAGTTTCCGGCACTTCAGCCGCTATCTGAGGTACGCACAGAGCGGGCCGTCCGTGCTCTCCCAGGAGGCGGTGGACCCGGACGCCCAGCCGGAAAGCCCGTTCGAGGAATCCGTACTGGCGGTGCTCCGCAACTGGGGTTATGACGTACAGCCTCAGGTCGGTGTCGCGGGCTACCGCATCGACCTGGGCGTCCGGCATCCGGACCGACCGGGCCTGTACGCGTTGGGCGTGGAGTGCGACGGTGCCATGTACCACTCCTCGAAGGCGGCACGCGACCGTGACCGCCTGCGCGAAGGAGTGCTGCGAGGACTCGGCTGGGAGTTGCACCGGATCTGGGGCACCGACTGGTACCGCGACCGGTCCGGAGCCGAAGTCCGCCTCCGTGCTGCGGTCGATCGCGCGGTGGCTCTCGTCAGGACGAGCCCCAGTAGCCCGCGTGTGATTGCGGGCGGCACGGCGGAACCGGGAGCATCATCGCCGCGAGCCGAATCGCGGAGCGGGTCCGCACAGCGGCCTTCTGCGACTCGGGGTAATGGAACCCGGACCGCCGCCGCCTCCCCTCTCTCGGCGCGGCGGAGCGGAACCGTGCCAGCCCCGCGGCGCGATGAAGCCACTCCCGCCCCCCGGTATCCGGTATCGACATTGGCCGAGACCTCCCGTCGCCGCGTCGAGAACGAACTGTCCCAGATCCGCCAGTATCTGCAGCAGCCGGAGCCCGTGGACCCCGCCACCGACTACCGGGTGCGCGCCGACAACCGGCGTCATTGGGAGAAGCGCTGTGCACAGCTCAAGGAGCGCGCCGCCTTCCTGGAGACCTTCCTCAAGGCAGTGCCCTCCACTCCTCGCGCGACTGGTGGAAAGATGGTCGCCCCTGGTCGTCTGATCGGCCTGACCTTCGGCGGATCCACAGACGTCGAGGAGTACGAGATCACTTCTCAGAGCCCCGCGATGGTGAAGGGCGAGGTGCTCAGCCCGTCTTCGCCCCTCGCCGCTGCCCTGCTGTGGCGCATGGCTGACTCCACGGTCGAGTACGAAGACGGATCAGGGAAGCGACGGACCGCTCAAATCCGACACGTTCGCGACTGAAGGAAACGCCAGGCGATCGACCAGGGCCGTCAATCAGCGGAGGGGAGGGCTCGGAGACGATCGTGGAAGTCTCGTACGGCCGGCACCGTGGAGTGCGGTTCGAGGTACTGGCTGAATTTCGTCAGCCGGACGCGTGCCCGGTCCGAGCGGACGCGGTTCTCCAGCAGCTCCAGTGGGATCGGGTCCGTGATCGGGAGTGATTTTCCGTGCCGGGTGGTGCTGTCCGTGCAGGTCAGCACCCCGGCCTTGCCCGCTGACGTCGGATGCCGCTCCGTCCGCGCACGCATCCGGGCGTGTGACCAGCCGTACTCCAGCCTTGAGAGGGCGACATCTCCACGGCCGTGTGACAGCCGGCCGAAGGGGGACCACGTGCTATCGCCGTACCCGCCTGCGATGGGGTGGTGCGCCATATGATGCAGAGATGGTGGGGCGCGACGGAGCGGAACAGGTGGCCAGCCCGTACTCGACTGGTGGCGGTGGCACGGTCTTGGAGCACCGTTTCGGTGCTGTCCTACTGGCTCACCTTCTCCTAGGCGATCCAGTACCGGCTTTGGGCGACGAAGTGACGCCGGTGGAAGTGCGCTTTCAGGACAGTCATTTCAGTGCCGTAGACGACCTGATCGTCGTCGGCAACACAGCCGACGGAGCGCAGCGGCGGTTGTCGATCGGAGTGCGTAGGGCCCCGAGCTTCGTAACCAGCGACGATTCCACAGCGGACCTACTTGTGTCCTACCTGCGGGTTGTTACCGACCATTGGGACGAGGCCAGTACGGGACGCTGGCGCCTGGCAGTTGCAGTGGCCAGTCCCAATCCGGCCGTACAACAGGTGCGTGAGCTGGCTGTGATCGCTCATGGGCAGCCCGATGAGGAGTCGTTCCGCGCAGCGGTAGAACAGGCGGGACGTACGAGCAACGCTGTTCGCACGCGATTGACTCATCTGGATGCGTTGATCGCTAAGGCGGCTGCCAGCCCGAAGGTACGTACCGAGACACCTGATGCGGAGCTGACCTGGCGAGTCCTGCACGTGCTCTGGTTGTGGGAGTTGAGGCTGGAGGGAGTCGACGAGTCCGATCGCACAGCGGTCGTGGGGCGTCTGCGGGGTATCGTTCCCGACTCCTCCGTAGAGGGTGCCGACGCACTGTTCGAAGCGCTGGGCAGGCTCTCTCAGGGGTACGCCCCGGCAGCGGCCACTGTCACCGAGAGCATGCTGCGAAGGCAGCTTTTCGGGGCTGCGGCTCTTGACCGCTCCCCGTCCTACCCCGCAGCGTGGCGTGTCCTCGACGCCTTGTCGGAGACGGCCGAGAATCTCGTACGGTTCCGGTTGACCGGCGCTGGCGAGAACCTTGAGTTGGAGCGCATCGAGGCCGGAAGCGCCCTGGCTGCCGAAGCAAGAGCGGTCGCATCGCAGGCGACCGCACTGATCGTTCACGGTGAGCCTGATGCTGGCAAGTCGGCTCTGGCCTTGCGTACCGCCGGCCAGCTGCGAGCCGACGGGGTCGCAGTCACAGTGCTGAACCTGCGAGAGACTCCCGCGACCCTGGTGGAATTCGAGACGCTGCTCGGTGCCCGCCTCGCAGTGGTGCTCGGTGCCTCGGCGGTCGGTACGGGGCGCCTGCTGGTCGTTGATGGCGCGGAGTCGGTGCTGGAAGGCCGTGCCCGGTTGCTCTCCGACCTTGCACGGGCGGCCATGACCGCCGGGCTTGGCGTGGTGGCGGTAACCCGCACTGATGGTTCCGGAGCCGCACGTGATGTCCTCAGGCAGGCAGCGGAAAGTGTGGAGCGGTACGGCGAGGTCATCGAGAACCTCGTTCGTGAGCATGAGGTCCCTCGGCTGACCTCGGTTGAGATCACGCAGTTGGTTGAGGTCTTTCCGCAACTGCAGCGGTGGGCCAGTGACGAGCGGGCGCAGTGGTTGCTGGGCAGGCCAGGTCTGGTTGACATGTTGCTGCGTGCAGGTCCGAGCGTGGCGGCCCCTCAAGGAGTGGCGTCGGAGGCCGACCTGTTCGCTGCCGTCTGGGGGCACTTGGTGCGCCGCGGAGAGATGGTGGTGGCAGGAGGGCCCTCCCCTGACGCTCGTGATCAATCTCTTCGTGCACTGGCCAGGCGCCAGCTGCTTCCGCACGAGAACTCTGCGCCACCTGATTCAACCGCGTTGCCTTCCCTGCGTTCCGACGGTTTGCTGGCGCCGCTGAACGCGACCAGTGCCTGGAACCCGTCCGATCGATTTGCCAGCGATCTCGTGCGAGACATGGCAATGGTGCGGCTGCTCGTCACGGACGGCTTCGATCTCCTCTCAGCTGCCGATGCGCCGCGCTGGGCGCTACGTGCCGCACGTGTCGCATGCCAGGCCCAGCTACTCACTACTGCTGACGTCAGGCGGTCACTTGCACACCTGCGTGCCGTCTTTGATCAGATCGCGGTTGACCACGGCGAGCGGTGGTCGGATGTGCCGTGGGAGGCAGTGCTCACCCTCGGTACAGCCGGCGAGGTCCTCGGCCGGGCATGGCCCGAGTTGCAGAAGGACCGGCAAGCCGGATTGCGTACAACGATTCGGTTGGCCATGCAGCGCTACGCGTCCCATGACGTCGGCGACCCGGTGGTGCTTGCGCCGCTGGTCGAGTTGACCTTCTGCCGCGAACACGATGCCGACTCCGATGACAGCTCCCGGGCTACCTATGACATGAGTCGCGCCATCCGCGAACTGGTGCTGGCCTGGCTGCGCGGACTGGTGAGAGCTGAGGTGGGTGTATCCATCCCAATTCGGCAGACGGTGAGGGACCGCATCCTCGCAGCCGAGCCAGAGCATTGGGACGAATTTGCTGTGGAAGCATTGGCACTGCTTGGCCCAGATCTCGACGGACGGGCCGAGGCGTTCCTCAGGGGAATCGCTGACGACGGTGGTGCACGTCTCGACCCTGTCGTGGAGAATTTCTGGCCCGTGACGGGCATGGCTAGACATCAGCCGGATCTGCTCTTGGCCTTTGCTGAGTCCTATTACATCGAACGATATGACTCCGAGGCGGCTAAATACGGCGGGTTTCGTTCGTACCCGTTTGATGATGGCATCCGGCACCACCGTGCTCGTGGAGGCATCACTGAACGGATGGCAGGCTGGTACCACGGCCCCTTCTGGCAGCTGCTGAAGGCCCGCACCGTGCCGACGCTGGCGTTGATCAATCGGATGCTCGACCACGCGGCGGCCATCCGGGTCGGAGACCGCGATAGCCACGTTCAGATTCCCGAAAATGAGCTGACCGGCGTGGATCTGGATCTGCCGGGGGTCGGTGTCAGGCACTGTGTCGGGGACGAACACGTATGGGCCTGGTATCGAGGGTCGTCAGTCGGCCCGTACCCGTGCATGAGTGCGCTGCTCGCGGTTGAGCGCCTCGTGGACCAGCTTGTGGCCATCGCTGATATTCCGATGGCTCGGGTTATGCAGTTGCTGTTGCGTGACTGCAACAACCTGGCCATGCCTGGCCTCGTGGTCGGGTTCCTTGTGCGGCATTTGGAGCAGGCGGGTGATCTGCTGGATCCTTGGATGCGGGACCCAGACGTATGGCATCTGGAATTCGCGCGAGTCGCTGGTGAAGGAGTGCTGTACGTACAAGGCCCGGACGAACCTGACCTTGTGGGGCGCTCTCGCCGTCGAAGCAATCTGCGTGACGTCGCCGCCGAACTCACCATCCGAGCGACCCTCTCCGGTGATCAGAACCGGCTGAACGAGCTCGCGGCCACAGGCGAGGAACTCATCCGTCGTGCCGAGGAACTGGTCGCTGACTCCCAGGGCGGTGCGGATGCTGATCGGATGCTCACCTCAGTACGGGGATGGGCGGCGACGTTCAGTCCGGAGAATTTTCATCCGGAAACTGATGAGTCTGGCAACTTGATCGTGCAGTATCAGCACCCCGAGCCGCTGGCGACTCGCATGCAGCCCGAAGCTGAGATGTTCGACCGTGCCGGCCAGGCGTTGCGCTTGCAGAACACCTACGCCAGATCCGCCGATCGCGTTGCCCCGGTTGACACTCTTCTGGCTGACATCGCCTTGGCGCGATCCCTGGGCGATGACCCACCCAGTCCTGCTCTCAACCGCCTTGACCCGATTGCTGCCGTCGCTGCTGCCGCAGCCGTCGCACACGCCCGCGGACGGATCCAGGTGCCGGTTGACGACTTGCGTTGGGCGACGGATGTCCTGGTCGAGGCGATCGTCGAACCGAGTCGGGCTGAGTACGTCTCTTCTTCCTTCTACTCGGTGGGTGCTGATCGATCTGCGGCGACTGGACTGCCGGCACTCTTGGCTGTGGCATCTGATGACGTCGATCTCGATCGTCAGGCAATCATCGGCGCCTTGGACCGCTGCACCACGAACCACTTCGACGAGGTGCGCATCGCGTTTGCCCTGGCTGTCGAACCTGTCTGGGACGCGCCGTGCGACGCTGACCAGCAGTCGAGCCCGTGCCGCCACCAAGTAGTGCTCAACGTCGTGCGGGCGGGACTGCAGGACTGTCGCCTTGGCGACTGGGACCCGACCACTGGTGTACTCGGCCGTCCCCGGCTCGACGGTCCTTACGAGCAGACGTTGCCCGAGGTCGAGACGGAGCGGCTCTATCTGACGTCACTGATTCCGCCACTTATTGCTGCCGGTTCAGCGTCCCTCAGCAACAGTTGTGTGGCAGATCAGGCGAACGGACTCGCTGAAGTCCTGCTTGACGCCCACGCCCGCGTCGCCGACCACTGGGCGAGGGAAGGGTACGAGAACCGGCACAGCCGGCAGATCGCTCGCGTCATCGTTGCCCTGGCGCTCAGGGGTAACACCGAGCCGCTCAAAGCACATGTACAGCGCTTCGCTGCCAATGGTCGCGCCCTGCAGGATTTCCTCCATGACCTCACCGTGCTGTTCACCTATGACGATGACCTACGCCCGGCCCTTCTGGACATTTGGTCCGTCGTGATGGAGACCGCCCTCGATGCCATCGGCGACGGCACTGAACTACGCACCGATCACCACTGGGGCGACTACGCACTGGGGGCGCTACTACCTGCTCCCGAGATCGACATGAGCGACACCGACATCGACGCGACCCTAGATCGCGCCCGAGAAGGCTGGCTACACCCCGACAGCCTCGCTGGCCTCGTAGATCGTTGGATAAGGATCGCCCGGCAGGAACCCAAGGCCCTCGACGCACTCGCGAAGCTTGGCAAGTGCGCTCCGCTGGAATGGCAGCGAGGCAGGGGACTCGACTTGGCGGAGCAATTGGTCGACGATAACTATGGTGTCATCGCCAACAAGTGCTGGTACGTCACCGACTGGCTTAAGACACTTCACTCACGCGATGAAATGCTGCCGGCCCATATTGCGCGGTGGCGACGCCTCGTCGACGGGTTGGCGGCAGCAGGTGACCACCGAGCAGCCACCCTGCAACTACTCGAAGAGTGACCTCAACATATGGGGATCTAGAGTAGGCGGGCGTCCTTTAGTCCGGAAGTTCTGATGGGCGAGGCCAAGCCGTCAAGGTCTCGGATTCTTTCGTTCGGGGCTTTCGAAATTTTATATCGAAACGGTGTGGCTGACAGGCAGTTCCGGGCGTAGCAGACGTGAGTCTTGCGGGGGGATTCTTCCGTGCTTGAGGAGGCTGGCGATCAGGGCGAGGCCGCTGGTGGCTTGGTCCCGGAAGCGACCTCAGTCCATCCGATCAGCGGGGAGGCTTCGTCTGTCCAGGTGGCCAGTGCGCGGTAGCGTCGCCGAGAGAAGCCATCAGGGAAGGAGCGATCACCGGATGCCGCACAGGACTGATGTCGCCGACAGGCGCGGCCTGATTCTCGACTTCGCCGGGGTGCTTACCGCCAGCCCGATCGATGTCCACCGCGCCTGGTGCGTGTCAGAAGGGCTGGATCCGGGCGCGTGGCGCAGCACTCTCAACGATCACCCTGAGGGCCGGCGTCTGTACGCGGCTCTGGAGATCGGGGAGATCGGGCAGGCCGAGTGGAACGAGGGCACGGCCGCGCTGTTGGGTGCGCACGTGGATCCGGTGAACCTGATGGGGCGGGCCTGGGCCGGGGTGCCCGTGGCCCGCCGGATGGTCGCGCTCGCCCGTGCCGCGCGTGCCGCCGGTCACCGGCTTGCCCTGCTGTCCAACAGCTTCGGGCTCGACCCGTTCAACCCGTACGAACACGTTGGCATCTGGGACCTGTTCGACGTGCACGTCGTCTCCGAGCTGGTTGGGATGGCTAAGCCCGATCCGGCGATCTACGAACTCGCCCTGGAGCGGATCGGGCTGCCCCCCGAGCGGTGCGTGTTCGTGGACGATCACACGGTGAACCTTCCGCCGGCCGCCGATCTGGGCATCGCCACGGTCCACGTCACGGACGAGGGTGAGGCCGTGACCGAGCTGGAGGCCCTCCTCGGTGTCACAGCGGTGCTCGCCGCGTGAACCCAACTGCGGTCTGATCAAAGGCTGTCAGCTCCACCGCTCCAGCCAGTACTGTCCGTGTGGGGCCCATCACGCGGAGGTTCTGGAGCATGCAGTGGTCGGAGTACACCACCTCTGAGCGCTTGAAGGCGCTGCGCGGCGGCATGACACAGGAGCAGTTGGCGGAGGCGGCCGGAGTGTCCGTCGGCGTGGTCCGCAAGCTCGAACGCGGCGGAACGGCTTCCCTGCCGTCCCTGCTGTCGATTGCCGACGCGCTCGGTACGGACATCGCCGTGCTCCTCGGTCAGCAGGCGCCACGGCGGTCCATGGACCGCGACGAGCGGGCCGCGTTACGCCTGGTTTCCGCAGCCACCCATGACGCGGCCATCGGCATCCCCGCCGAGGTCGAGCCGGGCACCGTCGACGAGCTCCGCGCCGTCGTCCGTCGCGCGGATGCCGCGTACTGGGGAGGCCGGTACACCGAGCTCGGCACTCTCCTTGGGCGGCTCCTTCCCGAGGCGCGGGCCAGGTTCGACATGGCCAGCCTCGACGAGCGGGAGGCCGCCGCCGGCGTCTTCATCGACACCTTTCAGACGGCGGGCATGGCCGCCAACGTGCTCGGATCACGAGATCTGGCGTATGCGGCGCGGACGTACGGACGCCAGATCGCCGTGCAGGGCGGAGACGATCTCCGTGACGCGCACCTTGCCGCCACCACCGCGTGGGTCAACCTCCGCGACGGCCGGACCAAGCAGGGCTTCCTCCTTGCCGCAGCACAAGCCGACCGGATCGAGCCCAAGATGAGCGAGCACGACCCGGACCGGCTGAGTGTGTACGGGCAGCTTGTCACGAACGCCGCCGTCGCCGCGTCCCGAGGCGGTGCGAGCTCGGACAACGCCCGCGAATACCTCTCGCAGGCGCACGCCGTCGCCGCCCGAATCGGGGACGAGCATGCCCGTGGTGCGCACGCCCAGCCGTACGGACCGATGTACGCCGCAACGCAGGCCATGAGTATCGCCGTGGCCCTCGGCGATACGGCTGGAGCGCTGCGGCTCATGGACACCGTTCGCCTAGACGACACGGTGCCCCTGGCCACCCGGGCCCGCTACGGCCTGGATGTAGCGCTCACCCAGGTCGAATGCCGACGGTGGGAGGCCGCAGCCGACACCCTCCAGGCCGTCTGCGCGATGGCCCCGGGGTGGGTGCGTCACCAGATGCTTCCCGGCGTCATCATCAGTCGACTTGCCGGGGTGTCCGTCAACCGACTGCGAGGACTGGCGAACTCCGCGGGCGTACCCCTCGGAGTGCGTTGACCTACGAGCCGAAGTACCACGGCCCGTAGTAGGTACGGGCGCGCCATCAGCGCGACTGCTACGGGGCGTGGCACACCTTCGAGCGACCCTGCTTCCGCTGCCACGCGGCGTGGCGGTCCGACCGGATACGGAGTCTCTCCACTGCGACGGGTCGTGCCTGGGCCCCAACTCCGCAGCGCAGCAGCCTTGTGGGCATGCCGACCAACCCGCCCGGCGGCCTCGGGCACGTACCCGTCGCCGTCTACTCCTGCGCCACAACCTCCACCGCCCTCGGTGAGAGCGAGGAGCGTGGCCGCTACTACGCCGATGCCCGGCACTGGCATGTCGCCGGCGTCTGGTCCGACCCCGACCCGGCGCTGCCGCTCATGGAGCGGCCGGGCTGGCAGGCCGTCACGGCCGCCCTGTCCGCCGGAATGATCCGTGGTGTCGTCGTCAGCGGCCTGACGCATGTCGCCGCCGACGCCGCCCAGTTCGCGACTCTCGGCGTTCTCCTCCGCGACCGGGGAGGGTTCCTCGCGGACGCGTCGAGCGGCACCCCGATCCGTCGAACCTCCGGCCAGGCCCGTCGTCGCCGCGACATCGCGGATGCGGCTTCCGGCTGGTTCACGCAGACAGGCACGTACGAGGAGGACGGCTCGTGAGCGCCCGGCGCGCCTGGGTCGGCGACCTCGTCCGTGACGGCGGCGGACGGCGGGCGATCGTCACCGACGTCCGCGCCGACGGCACCGTTTGGGTGCTGCGGCCGCCGACCGGCGGTGGCCCCCACTGGGAGACCGACGACCCCGACAGCCTCGAAATCCTCGCCCTTTCCGAAGCACGGGACAGGCCGTGAGCGCCCGCGCTCGCTGTCGACCCCTCCGTCCCGCCCGTGCACCACGCCCGAAAGGCGAAGTCCCCGTGTACGCGTTCGGCCTCTGCATCGACCAGCAGTACCTCGTCCCCGGCCTCGCCGCCCTCGCCGGCCTGGCCGACAGCCTCACCCCGGCGGCCCGCCGCGAAGCTGCCGTACGGGTGCTCACCCTCGACCTGGCACCGGCGCAGGCCCTCCTCCTCGCCGACCTCGCCAAGCGGGCCGGCTTCGGCTCCTTCGACCTCCGTCGATGCGCCCCTCTGCGCTCCTCGCGCATGGCAGACGCCTCGTACATCACCGTCACCACCTATCTGAGGTTCGAGTTCACGCCGAGCTTCGTCCGCCGTCCCTACCTGATCTACGTGGACGCTGACGTGCTCGTACGCGGAGACGTGAGCGAGCCGCTCAGCTCTCTCGCGTCGGACGAGACCGGCGCCGTGCGGGACGAGTTCAACCCGGCCGTCGGCGAGTGCCCGGCGCTGCCCGGAGCCGTCGAGCGCTGGCCCCACCTGCGCGGACGCCCGTACTTCAACGCGGGCGTGCTCTGGACCCACACCGACCACATGCCCCGCATCCGCCGAGGCGTCGAGCACTCCCTGATCCACGCCCGGCGCCACATCCTCCACAACGACCAGGACGCCCTGAACCTGTGGCTTCTGCGATCCGGCCGAGTGCGCGCGGTGTCCGGTGGTTTCAACCGGTTCGAGGTCGGCCGATTCCTGGAACGCGGGAACTGGGTGCGCCGGGTCGTCACGCGGTCGCCGAAGCCCGATCCGGCTGCCGCCCTCGTGCACTTCGTCGGTCCCGAGAAGCCGTGGCAGGCCGACTGCCCCGTCACGGAGGAAGTCGTCGAATACCGACGGCACCTGGAAAGGGCCATGCGTCACGTCCGGCGTCTGGGTGCCGTCGGCGTGGAACCGGCGGGTGTGCGGTGAGTGCGGGGGTACCGCCCGCTGTCTCGCGCGCTGCTCTTGCCCTGACTGGGGTACCGGCCCGTACCGCCCACCGGCTGTCCGCACGTACGCGCACCGTCGTGTACCGGGCGGGCCTGGCCGACGGACGCAGTGTCGTGATCAAGCTGTACGCGGCGACCGCATGCCGCAACGCGATCACGGAGAGCGCTGCCATCCGGGCCGTGGCCGACCACGTCCCCGTACCGGCCCTCATCGGATATGGGCACGTTCCAGGCCACGAGGCGACCGCCCTTGTCACCGCCGACCTCGGCCCGCTCACCCTCGGCAGCGCCATGCGCTCCGGCCGGATCTCCGACGAGCGAGCTCTGAAAGACCTGGCCGGCCTGCTCGGCCGCCTGCACCGGGCCCCCGTCCGGCCCTGGGCCCCGCGCCGGCCCCTCCACGAGCAGGTCACCTCACTGGGCCGCCGCTGCCCGCCCAGCAGCCTCGACCGCATCGCGCCCGCGCTGGCCGCCATCGCCGACGCCGTCCACACAGCGCCCGTGTGGTGCCACGGCGACCTGCACGGCGACAACGTCGTGATCGCCGGCCCCCGAGCCATCCGCCACCTGGTCGACTTCACCGACGCCGCGGCCGGTCCCCGCGAATCCGACGTCGCCCAGACCCTCGTCATGACCGACGCCCTGTCGACTCTCCGGGCCCGCACGGTCACCGACGCCTACCCCCTTGCCCTCGATGACCACCTGTTGGGTGCCTGGGTCGTCTTCCACACTCTGCGCTCCTGGGCGCATTCCCCTCCTGGAGACGACCGCGCCTTGTGGGCCCGCCGCCTGGACGACCTCAGCCGACGGACCCCGCACCTCTTCCGTACGCGCCGCCCGGAAAGGACGTGCTGATGAACACCCCCGCCCTGTCGGTAGTGATCCCGGCCTTCAACGAGGCCGCCTACCTGCCCCGCTATCTGCCCTCCGTCCTCGCCTCACTCACCCGCTGGGAGGAGAACACCGGCCGTACGGGAGAGGTGATCGTCGTCGACAACGCCAGCACCGACGCCACCGCCGACATGGCCTCCTCCTTCGGCGTTCGCGTCGTCACCGAGTCCGTCCGCAACATCGGCCGGGTCCGCAACACAGGAGCGGCAGCCGCCCGCAGCGGCCGGCTCTTCTTCACCGACGCGGACGTGGCTCTGCCCCTGGAGGCGGTCACCGCTGCTGCTGCCGCCATGGACGCCGGGGCCGTCGGCGGCGCCATCCCGCCGCTCTACACCCCGGAACGGCTCGGCGCCCGCCTGCTGTGCGCGTACTGGGACCACTACCGCACCCGGCGCGGCGGGGCCCAGGGCGTCAACCAGTTCTGCACCGCCGACGCCTTCCACCACATCGGTGGGTACCGGGACGACCTGTTCATGAGCGAGGACGTGGAGTTCTTCGCCCGCCTCACCGCCCACGGCCAGGCCACCGACCGTCCCGTGACCATCCTCGACGAGCTGCGCGTGCGCCCGTCGACCCGCCGCTACGACCAGTGGTCGAGCCTGCGGATGCTCTGGTGGCAGAACCCCGTGACCGCCCGCCTGCGCCTCCGGTCGCCTCGCATGTGGCGCCACTGGTACGAGACGACCGTGCGATGACGAAGGAGACTCCTGTGCAGCCCCAGTTCCTGGTCGACCTGCCGGTGCCAGACGGGCAGGGCATCTACACCTTCCCTGACGACCTCCACCGCGCCCACCAAACGCACACCCAGCAGCTCGCCGCCCGCCACCGGAACCACGACCACCGCGTCCTGGAGGTGACCGCACCCCACACCCGCGTCCCGTACTACATCGAGGCGCGCACCCCCGCCGGCCGCCCGGTCCTCGTCATCGAACCCCATCACGATGACTTCGCCCTGTCGGCCTCGGGAACGTTCCTCGCCCGTCCCCGACCGCTGACCGTGGTCAGCGTCTTCACCCGGTCCCGGAGCGTGCACCCCGCCCTGGAGGCCACGTACGCCGACGTCGACACCGTGTCCGAGCTGCGCGACCGGGAGGGTGCCGCCGCGCTCGCGCCGTTCGCCGCCCGCCGGCACCTCCTCGGCCACAAGGACGCCGAGCCGCCGTACTGTCCCTACGACCCACAGGTGCTTGACCAGGTCACCGAGGAGCTCGGTCGGGTCGCCGCGGCCCACCCCGGCGCCGAACTCCTCGCGCCCGCCGCCGTCACCCGCCACCCCGATCACCTCCTCGTCCACGAGGCGGCCATCCGCCTCGGCTGCACCTGGTTCTGGGAGGACCTGGCCTTCTGGTCGACGTACGCGCTCGCCGGCTGCGACCAGCACCTGTTCCGTACGCGCACCGGGGCGACGATGCGGCCCGAGCTGGTCGACATCACCGACGTCGTCCTGGACAAGGTCACCGTCCTGCGCATGCACGGCTCGCAGATGCACCCAGCGCGGAAGATGTACCGGCCGATCCGGCACGCCTTCACCACGGCGGCCGACCTCGTCGACGGGCCCGGCCCCTACGCCGAGCGCTTCTACCGGACGGAGGAGCCGACGTGCTGATCATCGCCCTGGAAGGTCCCTCCTACGCAGGCAAGTCCACGGCGATACGCCACCTCCGCCAGACCGCCATCGGCTCGCGGGCGTTCGTCTCGGACTGCTACGTCAGGCACATCGCCCACCGCGACGACATCCCTCCGGCCCGGACCGACTCGGCGGCTACCCAACTCGCCGCCTTCGAGAGGTTCATGGAGATCGAGGCGACCCGCGTCGCCGAGGCCGCCGCGAGCGGCAGGCAGTTCGTCATCCTCGACCGGTCCGTGGACACCCTCCTCGCCCACGCGTACGCCCTGGACGCCCTGTTCGGGTACGGCGTCCACCACCAGCTCCGCGACCGCCTCAAGACGCTTTCCTTCCTGCGCCCCGGCCACACCCTCTACCTCGACGTACCGGCGGAGACGCTCCACCTCCGCCGCAAGACCGTCGGCCACACCGCCGCCGAGTCCGAGTACTTCCTCCACGAGCCGGGCTTCCTCAGCCACGCCCGCGACTACTTCGTCCACACGCCCCGTCGGCCAGTGACGCGAGAGCTCACGGTCCTGGCCGCCGACGCGGGGCAGGACGATGTGGCCCAGGCCGTGGAAGCCCTCGTCACCTTCTGGGCGAGGTGAAGGAGGATGCCCACCGCCCTGTTCGCCTGGCGCCGCACCCCGCCCCCGTTCCTCATCGGCGGCGCCGAGGTCACCCAACAGCTCCTCGCCGAAGAACTCGCCGCCGCCGGCTGGCACGTCACCTACCTCGGCTCGCACGAGGCGCCCTGGGACGGAACCACCCAGCTCCCCGACATGCGCGCCCACCTCGACAGGCATCGCGTCCCGTACGACGAGGCGGACGGCACCCTGCGCTACCGGTGGAACGGGGTCGAGTGTGCGGCGTTCATGCAGAACAACGTGGAGCACACGCTGGGCAGCCTCCTGGGAGACCTCAGCCCCGATGTCGTGTTCACCTCGCAGGAAGGCTCGGCGCAGCTCGCCGCGCAGGCTAGACCGACCGCGCTCGTCGCCGGCCTCCTGCACTCCGTCTCGGCCACCGGACTGGGGGTCCTCGCCGGCCGACCCCACTACGGCCTCGCCGTGTCGGATTTCGTCCGGGCACGCGCACCCCGTATGCCTGGCACCCGCCTCGCCGTGATGTACCCGCCGTTCGCGCTGCCCGGGGAGGGCTCGGGCGAGGCCCGCACCGCGTCCGTCCTCATGATCAACCCCATCCCCGCCAAGGGATCCGAGCTACTGCACCAGCTCATCCGTCTCATGCCGGAACAGCACTTCACCTTGGTCGAAGGCTGGTGGGACACGGCCGCCGACTTCGCCGCTTACCCGAACGTGACGTACGTGCCCCGCGTGTACGACATGGGGCCTCTGTACCGCAGCCATCGCCTGCTGCTGGTCCCGTCCGCCGTGGAAGATGCCTTCCCCCGCGTGATCGTCGAGGCCGCGCTCCACGGCGTCCCGAGCATCGGGACCGACCGGGGCGGCATCCCCGAAGCCATCGGCGACGCCGGAATCGTCCTGCCGAGCACAGCCGGCCCCGAGACGTGGGCACGCGCGATCCGAGAGGCGGACCACGAGGCGCTGGGCATGAGGGCCCGGCGTCAGGCGGTCACGTTCACGCGACCGTGCCTGCCCGAGCTTCGGGAGCTGGGGCTCTAGGCAGATCCGGCGAATGCCCGCTCCACCACGTCGAGCCGCTCCGTCCACCAGTGAAGAAGCGCCTCGTCGGCGAGGAACAACTCGTCGCAGGAGTGGTCGCCCCGGTCGTAGTGGAACTCGAGCTGCCAGAAGTCCGTCATTCGCTTCCACCACAGTCGCCGCGCGGCGTCGACCAGATCGGCCGACTCCAACGGGATCACCGACTGGTAGCCGGCCACGAACGCAGCCACCCGCTCCAGGTCGAACACGCCCTCCACCCCGAACTGCACCTGCGCCGTACGAACGACTTCTTCCGCGTGCGGGCGGACTCCCAGCCGATCCCAGTCCAGGACGGCAACCAGTCCGCCGTCCGCCCAGAGGAGGTTCCGGTACTGGAAGTCACCGTGCGTCCAGCCATGCGGGCCCGCAGGGGTGTCTCCCTCGGGGCGCAGGTGGGCGTGCTTGTCGAGGAGGATCTTGCGCTCTTCGAGGGCAGTTCCCGCGGCCCTGTCGAAAGCGTCGCCCGCGCCCCGGGCCGACACGGCTCCGGCAAGCCGGTCAGCCTTCTGGACGGCTCGGCCGGCCTCGGTCACCTCAGCGGTGACCGAGGCCGGCACTGCGGTCATCCCGGCCTCATCGACAGCACGGCCGAGTGCCGTATGGAGTCCCGCGAGGTGTGTGCCGAGCTTGGGCGTCTGCGTCAGCGACAGGTCAGTTCCGCGAACGTGTTCCCCGGCCGACCAGGGAAAGAGGCAGTAGACGCCACCGCGGACCTCGGCGATCACATCGCCGTGGACGGTGGGGAGCGGGGCACATACGGGGACGCCGTACGAAGCCAGGACGGGAAGGACCGCGAGGTTGCGACGCAGTCGATCGATCGGCACGTCTGTGACCCGCTTGAGGGCGAACCTCCCGGCCCGGGTGTCCAGCCGCCAGTTCACGTTCATGAGGCCATCGGCCAAGTGCTGTCGGTCCAGCACTTCGTCGATGTCGTATGCCCGGATCAGCTCGGCAAGATCGTCTGTGGGGAGGTGCGTCCTGTCCGCCACGTTCGCGTCGGTCACCCTGGCGACGATACGGGAGTCGGCCGTGCAGACGCACAAGGATCACTGGTCTGCCTCGGCGGGACGCGCCCGTTCCCGGAGGGAACGAATCGGGTGTTCCCCGAGGGAACGCTTTCCCTGTTCCCTCGGGGAACACGAGGGTCGGTCAACGCCGCCGCACCTGCGGCTGCTGTACGGCGGTCGGTGTGGCCGCCGGCGGGTGGACCGGGGTGGCAGGGAGCCGTGTGGTGCTGCGGGCCATGGCTGCCTGGGCGAGGGGGCCGGGTGCGTGGCGTTGCCCGAGGCGGTGGATGCGCCAGGTCAGGGCACGCGCTGGGTTGCGGGCGTCATCGAGAGCGCGTTGGCCGAGGGCCTGGTCGAGGAGGGTGGACGGGTTGTGGCCGGCTGTCTCCGCGTCGGCGAGGACGGTGGCGAGGGCGTCCCAGGCGGGGTCCTTCAGGATGCGATCGGCGTGCTCGGGGACGGCCTGCTGGAGATGGCGGGCGTAACGCTGCTTGGTCTGGATACCGGGGGCGCGACGGGCGAGATCGTCCAGGACCGGGACGGCGATCTGGGCGTACGCGGTCTGGAGGTGGACGAGGGCCTGCTGGGCTGCTGCCTCCTGCTGGGCGTGCTGGTGGGTGCGGTGCCAGTGCTTGGCGAAGGCCACGGCGATGAGGGCGGCATCCAGCAGCATCGCCAGCCCGGCGCCGTCGCGTGTTGCGGCGCGGGTCCGCAGGATCGTCTGGATGCTGCGGCGCAGGACGCGGGCGCTGTCGAAGTCGGCGGTGATGCGGGAGCGGGTGGCGCGCTCGAAGACGGCGGCGGCACGTTCGAGCTCGCTCCTCGCGGCGGCTGGTGCGGTGAGGGGGAGCAGGTCGAGGGCTCCGCCGAGGGCGACGAGCTGGCCCTGGGCGACGTGGTCGTCTCCGTGGGTGAGGCGGCGGGGGATGCGTTCGGTGGCGGCGGTGGCCTGGTGCCAAGGGTCGGCCGCCCGGGCGGTGGCCGGTTCGGGGTTGGTGGCGCTGAGGCGGTAGCGGATCTTGGGCAGGGAGAGATCGCCGGCGAGGGTGGAGCCGGAGAACCACACGGGCTCGTCGTGCTTGTTGAGGTCGCCGGGCAGGGCGACGCTGTAGCCAAGGACGTCGCCGGACGGTCCGGTCTTGGGGCGCACTGCGACGCCGGTCGCCTCCAGCAGGGCGAAGAATTCGGTCTCGGTGGAGGCGGCTGCCACCGCTTGCCGTACGCGCGTGCGCAGGATCTCGCGGGTGGTGGTGTCCTGGCCCTGGCGCTTGGCCTTGAAGTGCTCCTTGCTGGTGGGGCGTTTGGCGGCGGTGCCGTCGCCGGGGTTGAGGCGGCGCAGGCCGAGGTCGGCTTCGATCTTGCGGGCTTCGCGCTGGACGGCGCGGATGTCGTGGTCGCGGCGGGGGCGGCGGCCGTCCTGGCGTACGAGGGTGGCGGCGATGTGGATGTGGTCGTCGGCGTGGCGGACCGCCACCCAGCGGCAGGCTTCCTCGTCGCCTTCGGGGGCGATGCCGGCGGCGGCCACGATCCGGCGGGCGATGTCCGCCCACTGGGCGTCGGTGAGGATCGGGTCCTCGGGCGCGGCACGCACGGGGCAGTGCCACAACGTGGTGGTCGGGGCCTTGTCGCCGAGCATCTTCACGGGCTGGTCGAGGTGCGCGGCGAGCTGGTCCTCGACATCCTTGGGGTTGCGGTGGGGGCTGCGGCCAGGGTCGGGGGCGAAGTCGTTCCAGGACGCGACCAGGTGCGGGTCGGTGTGCTCGTTGGCGGAGCCCGGTCCGTACAGGTAGCCGATGAGGCGACGGGTGGCGCGAGCACCCTTGCCAAGGATGATCTTCGGAATCACGTGCTCACCGCCCTGAGGTCACCTGAGCGACGGCCACGTCCACATCGGCGATCGACGCTTCGACCCGGTCCAGCAGCCTTTGCACGAGGTCCAGTGCGGGCCACGCGCCGTCCTTGTTGAGATGCCATGCGAGCTGGTTGAGGTTGCCGCCGATCTTGCCGAGCTGCCCGTTGGCCGCCATCAGCGCCTTGACCATGGCCCGGTAGTCGGCCACCGCGGCGGTGGGATCATCCGCACGGGCGGCGGCCAGCGAGGTCTCGGCGACATAGCCACCGACGGGCATGCGGCTGAGGGCGGCGGCGTTCGCGAGGAGGGTGAACTCGTCGTTGCTGTAGCGGGGGTGGACGCGCTTCTCGCGCAGTGTGGATTCGCGAAGGCGGCGGCGCGGCGTGGGCGGCTGTGGGGCTTCTCCCCGAGTCGGCTCCCCCGGGCCGGCCGACCCCGGTGCCTCCTCGGCGCCGGATGCCTCCGCCTCCCCTGGGGCGGAGGCCGGGTAAGGACTCCTTACCCGACAACTTGCTGCGCGGTTGAGGCTGCTGATCGTCTCCTCCTGAGTGGTGGGGAGTTTGCGGTGTGGGTCGTGCATGGATCGGTTCTCCGCGGGGTGCTGGGTGCTTGGCTGTGTGAGGCCCCCGTGTCCCCGTGCTCGGTTGCACGGGGACACGGGGTGCGCCGAAGGGCGGGGTCAGACGGTGCGCGCGGGGGAGGCGGCTTCGTCGAGTGACCCGGCTTCGAAGGCGTTGTCCGTGACGGTTGGACTTGACGGGTGCGGTCGGCCTGCAGTTGGTCGCGCAGGAGTCGGGAGGGCTTCTGGCCGATCCGTAGTTCGGTACGCAGTCCCACGGCGGTGAGCTGGTCGTCGGGCCAGTCGGCGGTCAGGAGTCGGGCCCGGTCGAGGAGTTCGGGCGCGATGCCGGTGTGGTCGGTAGTCGACTTGGCGGCGGGGACCTGGCCGGTCGCTCGACGGCGGGTGGCTCCGGTCGACTCCGCCACGGTGGCCGACCGGGGAGGCCGGGCCGCGGGGGCCGACTCGTCTCCCTTGGCCGGCCCCAGGTCGGGTGCCGCGGTGGCCTTCACGGGGGTCGACTCGGTCAGCTGCTCGGGAACCGATTCGGCCCGGTCAGGCGTCGACTGCGGGACCTGTTCGCCGGCCGACTGGGCAGAGGCCGTTTCGGGGGAGTCGGCCGACTCGGTGTTGTGGTGCAGCACCTTGGCCACGAGGTCCGACCCGAAGTAGATCGACCCGACCGGGAGCGAGGTCGCCAGCAGCACGAGGGCCCAGTTCGCGTAGTTCAAGTCGGTCAGCCGGCCCCACTGGATTGAGTCGGTGTGCAGGGCCGGTACGAGGCCGTGCACGTAGTTCAGCAGAAGGCTCGCGATCGTGTAGGTCGCCAGGACCCGCAGCGCGAACTTCCGATCGGCACCGGTCAGCACGAGCGTGGCGATCAGGGCGAGGGCCATCAGCCCGTCGACCACGATCGGGTAGAGAAAGGCAGCGGTGGAGTCGGCGCCGATGGCGCGGGCCACGTCGGACAGCGCGTTCCACGAGACCCGGAAGGCCATGAGGACGACGGCCACCAGGCCGAGGACGAGGGCGAAGCGTCCCGTGCGGTTCACGCGACGACCCCCATCGGGTGCGGGTGCGGGTGCGGGTGCGGGTGCTCGGCGAGCTTCGTCAGGATCGCCGTGCTGTGTGAGGGTCTGGTCCCCGGCGGCCGAGGTGAGCCGCGCGATGCGGGCGCGGATGCTGCGTATCGCTGCCGGGGTGCTTGGGGCAGGGAAATGCAAGGGAGTGGTCTCCAGGTGGGGAAGGGCGTGGCTGCCGGGCTCGGCGGGGAGCGTGGCGGGTGACCTGTCGCGACCCGTCGCGTGCCTGGTCAGGGCGGGTACGGGTCGGGGCGGCGACATCGGGTCGACCCGTCACGGGCGGGTGACCCGTCCCGGCTCTGACCTGCACGGCGACGGGTCGGGATGGGTCGTGGCGGGTCAGGCGCCGGACGTGGGTGCTGGCAGGAGCAGCGGCTCGGCGGCCGGTGCGGGCTCGGGGCAGTAGCGGTTCCAGGCGTCGGCGAACTGCTCGCGGGAGAAGCCCCTGGCCTGGAAGCCGTCGGGGAAACGGTGGCTGGACGCGCTGATCCCGTAGTCCTTCAGCAGAAGCTGGAGGCCGCGCGCGGTCAGGCCCTTGTCCCTGTACTCCGGCCAGGGCGACTCGGTGTCCTCGTTGAGGATGCCGAGCAGACGGCCGGTACGGAGCAGGGCCGGATTCCCTTCGGCGGCGAAGACGCGGCGGATATCGGCCAGGAGCCGGATGTTCAGACCGCTGTTGTCCTGGTCCTGCTCGGCCTCGTGCCTCGTCATCGCCAGGCAGGCGGCGCGGGCGGCCTCGGGCCAGGCGCCGCCGGCGAGGTCGGCGACGGCGACCAGCGGCTCCCAGGTGTCGGCAGCCCGGTCCTCGACCGGCATAGTCGGAGTGAGGTCCATCGCGGTGGCGTGCAGCGGTGCCAGCCACTCCACGAGTCGGTCTCGTACGGCGTGCAGGGTGGTGGTGTCCCGTACGGTGCGGAACTCGGCGACCTTCTCGCCTGGCCTGCGCCGTCGCATCCGGATCACGACCGAGCAGTCCATGATCGTGTCGGGCAGGTCGCCGATCCCGGCGAGGGCGGCCATGGCGAAGGTGGGGAACTTCGACACCTCGTGGTTCGGGCCGGAGACCCGCAGGGTCGGGCGGTTGCGCTGGTGGCCGGCGTTGAGCAGGCCGCGCATCTCCTCGTTCTTCTCCGCGACCTTGGCGGACCCGAAGAGGGTGTCGGCCTCGTCGACCAGCAGGGTCGGCGGGTTCTCGGTGATCGACCGGAACACGGCGGCGGCGGAGGCGTTGACCGTGATCAGTGGGTCGTGGACGGTCTCGGTGACCACGTCCAGAAGCCGCGACTTCCCACACCGCTTCGCGGGGGCGACCACCGCGAGGCGCGGGGCGTGCTGCCACGCCGTCTGCAGGTGCGTGGCCGCCACCCACAGCGTGACGGCGTCCAGCGCCTCCGGCGAGGGGAGGATCACGAACTTCGCTATCTGCCGACGCAGTTCGTCCAGGAGGGCCGATCCGATGGTCGGCTCGGGGGCCTCCTCCACTGCGGGCTCGTCCTCCCGTACGTCCTCGGTGACGTCGGAGGCAGAAGGCCGACCGGTGTACTCGCCGGGCTTGCCCGGGAGGGCGGTCGGCGGCCATTCGCGCTTGTCGGGGGCGGAATAGGGCTGGGTTTCGGGATGTTCCACGGGGCAGCTCCTCGTCTGGCGGTGGCGGGCTCGCACGCCCGTGCCGCCGGGTTGGTTCTTCCAGGGCCGTTCGGGGTTGCTCGGGCCTCCGGCGTCGCACCGCCGGGGGCCCTTCTCCTTCTCGCGGGCAGCAGGCCGCCGCGAGGGACCACGAACCGTACGTCCACCCCCGGCGACAGTCCAGCGATTCTGTGTCAGCTCAGCGCAGAACCGTCTGCTACCTTCCTCCGCCCTCAAGCGGCCAGCCCCAACAGGCTGAGCAGATCGGCCGTCACCACGCGGTACGCGCTCCCCAGCCGCAGGACCCTGCACGGGTACTCGCCCCGCTTCGCCAGCTCATAGCCCTTGCTCCGCCCGAGACCCAGCGCACGGTTGCCCGTATCCAGGTCAACGGCCACCGGCAGGGCCAACAGCTCCTCCCGACTCATGCCTTTCGGACCGGTTTCCGCGATGTCGTCGCGCACGCGGCGCCCCTCTCGTCACAGCCCTCGGCGAACACGGCTCTCGCGTCCGGCTCCAGGCCAGTAAGAACCATGATGGGGAAGCTAGTGTGTCTACATGACACAACACGATGTGGACGATGAAGCGGACGACTTCCCCGAGTGGGTGGACCGGGTCAAGGCCAACGTGGCCGGAGAAGTCCGGCGGAGAAGGAAGGAGATGGGGTGGAGCGCACAGGACCTGGCGGACCGCTGCGAGGAGCTGGGGCACCCCATCCCGCGGAACGTGATCGCCAACATGGAGTCCGGCCGCCGTGCCGTCCTCCCCCTGGTGGACGTCATCGTCCTGGCCGCCGCCCTGGAGACGTACCCGGCCCACCTGATCTTCCCCGTCGGCTACGTCGAGGAGACCCAGGAACTCCCCTTCCAGAGACTCGTGCCCACCTGGGACGCCCTGCGCCGCTTCACCGGCGAGACAGAAGTACCCGGGCACGACGCCGGCCTCGTCCCCGACTTCGAACGCCACGCCAGCCTCGTCCACACCGCGCTCGCCGCCCTCGAAGAGGAGGAGAACGCCCGCTTCGCGGCCAAGCAGGCCACCAGCCGCGCCCAGCGGGAGGAAGCCGAACGCAAGCGGACCGCCTACGCCGACCGGGGCATCTCAGCCAAGTACAACCTCCGCCATCTCCGCCGCGAACTCCGCGAAGAGGGCGTCACTCCCCCCGACCTGCCACCCGCGCTGAACGACGTCGACCCGCCCGAAACCGACCCCACCCCAGAGGAACGCCTTTGAAGGGCTCCACCCACCGCCGCTGCTACTGCCGCGACCCCAAGACCGGCAAGCCGCTCGGCAAGAACTGCCCCAAGCTCTCCAGCCGCAAGCACGGCTCCTACTCCATACGCCAGGAGCTTCCCCCTCGTGAGGACGGCACCCGCCGTTCCTTCAGCCGCGCCGGCTACGAGAGCCTCAAGGAAGCCCAGGCCGACCTCGACCACGTGCGTGCCCTCCTGGGGCTCGCCGAGTCCGACGACCCCGAGGCCCTGGCCCAGATCGCCCAGCTTCTGGAGACCGTGGCCGCCGAGAAGGCGCCGCTGCCGAAAATCGAGTCGACCCGGCGCCGCCTCAGCCACGGCCTGGACCTGATCAGCAGGCTCACCGTCGGTGAGTGGCTGGACATGTGGCTGGCCGGCAAGAAGGGGCGGCAGAGCGCCATCAGCCGCGACGAGAGCAACATCCGCGTTCACCTCAAGCCGCGCATCGGCCACCTGCGGCTCGACCGTCTCCGCGTCTCTCACCTCTCGGAGATGTTCGAGGCCATCGCCGAGGACAACGTCGAGATCGCCGAGGGCAACGCCGCCCGGCGCAAGGCGTTCGAGGAGCTGTCACGGATCCCCTGGAAGGGGCGTGAGCCGCGCGCTTGCCGCAAGGCGATGAAGGCGGCCATTGCCGAGATGGAGCCGTACCGCCGCATAGTCGGACCGGCCACGCGCCAGCGCGTTCGCTCGACCCTGCGTGCCGCTCTGAACTCCGCGATCGCGCAGCAGCTGATCACCTTCAATCCGGCCGCACACGTTGAGCTGGAAGCGGGCAAGCGGCCCAAGGCGCTCGTGTGGACCGAGGAACGCGTCCTGCACTGGCAGCGCACCGGCGATAAGTCCTCGCCCGTCATGGTCTGGACGCCGGAACACACCGGCCGTTTCCTCGACCACGCGGTGGACGACCGTCTGTACGCCCTGTTCCACCTCATCGCGTTTCGCGGGCTCCGACGTGGCGAGGCGTGCGGTCAGAAGTGGACCGACACTCACCTGGACGCGGGTCTCCTCACCGTCGCCAAGCAGCTCGTCGTCGACGGCTGGGAAGTCTACGAGGACAACCCCAAGACCGACGCGGGTGCGCGCACCATCGCCCTGGACGCCGACACGGTCGAGGTCCTGCGTCGGCATCGTGCTCGGCAGGACGAGGAGCGTGAGAAGTGGGGGACAGCCTGGGTGGAGACCGGTCGCGTCTTCACGCGGGAGAGCGGGGAACTGCTCCACCCCGCCAACGTCACCCGCCGCTTCATCGAGCTGTACGAGGAGATCGGCCTCCCGCCGGTCCGGCTCCACGACCTGCGCCACGGCGCGGCGACCCTCGCCCACGCGGCCGGCGCCGATCTGAAGGACATCCAGGAGATGCTCGGCCACTCCTCGATCACCATCACGGCGGACACGTACACGAGTCTGCTTCCCGAGGCGGATCTTGCGATCGCCGAGGCCGCGGCCCGTCTCGTCCCGCGTGCACGCGCCCCTCGCGACGTGCCGGATGGTGCTGATCGGTTGGGGGAAATTTCGGGGGCTGCCACCCCGTCCGCTCACGCAGCGCGCACGCAAACGGCCCCGGACGAGACGTCCGAGGCCGAGTGAGGCTCCTCCCTGAGGGATAAACCCCAGGTCAGAGCGGTACTGCATGGTGCCCCCGGCAGGATTCGAACCTGCGACACCCGCTTTAGGAGAGCGGTGCTCTATCCCCTGAGCTACGAAGGCGGGGGGATCCACGCGATCCGGCGCCTAGCCTAGCGGATGAGCATTCCCAACTGGCAAGATTCTCGTTTCCGCAGCTCACACGACCGGCCCAGGGCCGAGAGAGGGGCGAGCCGTGCCGCACCCCGCCGAAGTCCGGGATTCCCTCACCGCCGACGGGGCGCCCTTCGCCGTTGTCGACGGGGTGTACGTGTCCGGGCCGCGCACCCTGCGGGAGTTCGTCGAGGCGACGTGGGCGTTCGGGGAGCGGCCGTTTCTGGTGGGCGGGTCGGGGGCGTACACGTACGGGGAGTTCTTCTCGGCCGCCTGCGCGCTGGCGCGGCGGTTCGTCGAGGATTACGGGCTGCGGCCCGGTGACCGGGCCGTCGTGGGGATGCGGAACCACCCCGAGTGGCAGATCGCGTTCTGGGCGGCGCAGCTGGCCGGGCTGGTGGCGGTGCCGCTCAACGCGTGGTGGACCGAGGAGGAGTTCACGTACGCCCTCGACGACTGCGAGCCGCGCGTGCTGCTGGTCGACGGGGAGCGGCTGGGGCGGGTGCGCGGGTGGGCGCGGGGGCGGGGGGTCCCGGTGGTGGTGTTCCATCACGAGGGGGCCGGCGAGGAAGGCGTCGTACGGTACGAGGACCTGCCCGCGCCGGAGCCGGGTGTGGCGCCGCCCGATGTGGACGTGCGGGCCGAGGACGACGCCACGATCATCTATACGTCCGGGACGACGGGGCGGCCCAAGGGTGCCGTGGCCACGCAGCTCGCGCAGGCCGGGGCCGCGATGAATCCGCGGTACACGGCGGCGGCGTCGGCGCTCGGGCGAGGGGTGATTCCCGGGCAGGGGGCCGCGCCGGTGACCCTCATGACGTTTCCGTTCTTCCATGTGGCGGCGTTCACGACGCTGTACTCGGTGATGGCGGTCGGCGGGACGCTCGTCCTCATGCGGAAGTGGGACGCCGACGCGGCCCTCGCGCTGATCGAGGAGCACCGCGTCACGCACTACTCCGGGGTGCCCACGACCGCGCTCCAGCTGCTCGACGCGGCGGAGCGGACGGGCGCGGAGCTGGAGACGCTCACGCATCTGAACACCGGAGGCGCCCCCGCGCCGCCCCGGCTCGTCGGCCGGCTCACCGCCCGCTACGGGCAGCGGATAGAGCCGCGCAACGGCTACGGGCTGACCGAGACCAGCGGCGGTGTGACGGCCAACTTCGGGGCGGAGTACCGGGAGTTTCCCGAGAGCGCCGGGCGGCCGACCCCGGCGACCGAGGTGCGGATCGCCGGACCCGGCGGTGAGGCGCTGCCCGAGGGGGAGACCGGCGAGCTGTGGCTGCGGGGGCAGGCGCTCGTCCGGGGGTACTGGCGCGATCCCGAGGCCACCGCGGCCGCGTTCACCGAGGACGGCTGGTTCAGGACCGGCGACCTCGCGACCGTACGGGACGGGCGGGTCACCGTCGTCGACCGGATCAAGGACATGGTCATCCGCGGCGGCGAGAACGTGTACTGCGTCGAGGTCGAGGCCGCGCTCCACGGTCATCCGGACGTGGCCGACGCGGCCGTCCTGGGCATCCCGCACCCCGTCCTGGGGGAGGAGGTCGCCGCTGTGGTGCAGCCGCGGCCCGGTGCGAACGTCACCGTCGAGGAGCTGCGCGCGCATGTCGGCAGGAATCTCGCCGCCTTCAAGGTGCCCGCCCATGTCGTCGTACGCGACGAGCCGCTGCCCCGCAATCCCACCGGGAAGATCCTCAAGCGGGAGCTGAGGGACGGGTTCGGGAACGGGCTCAGGAACGGGTGACGCGTACCCGGTAGGTGCCTTCCGCGCCTTCGGACAGCACGCTGATCCGGATCCCGTTGCGGTCGTCGGCGAACGTCTCGCCCGGCCGGTACGGGGCGTCGGACAGCTCGGCGTGCACATTGGGCAGCCGGGTGCAGCCGCCGCTGTCCTTGTCGCTGTCGGAGACCAGTACGGGGCCCTGACCTGTGTCGATGTCCGTCTCGACCCGGTAGATGAGAACGCCGGGCTCGCAGACGGCCTCGTCGTTGCCCTCGCGGGTGCGCACCTCCGCCGCGTAGCCCGCGTCGGGGCTGATCGGCACGAAGATCAGCTTGCGGCCGCCGGAGCGGGCCAGCGGGGTCAGGTCGAAATCGCGCGTGCCGGTGACGGACGCGCAGCCGATCTGTCCGCTGTCGAGCCAGCCGAGCTTCCACTTGTGCCAGCCGAGCAGGTCGTTGTTGGCGCCCCAGTCCTCGGACATGATGTCCCAGTGGCCGACCGCGCCGCCGCCCTCCGAGGTGTAGAGGTCGGGCAGGCCGAAGACATGGCCGTTCTCGTGCGGGAGCACCCGGTAGCCGGTCTCGGCGTAGGAGCCGGAACCGTCGTCCTGGCGGCTGTAGACGAACGACGTGTTCGCGAGCGGCACGCCGTCCGCGTACGGCGCGTCCGGGTTTCCGGAGAACGTCACCGACAGGACAGTGTCCAGCGCGGAGGGGCCGGCGTTCGGTGTGACCAGGACGTTGACCAGGTCGTACGCGCTGAAGTCGACGTGCGGGTCGGCGGCGGCCACGATGTCCTGCACGAGCCGGCGGTAGCCGGGTTCGTACGGCGAACCGCGTTCTATGCCGTACGCCGAGAACGGCATCGGCATGCGCAGCCAGTCCGTCAGCGGGGCTTCCGGGCGGTAGCTGAGGCGGCCGTACGAGCTGGTGGCGAACCACTCCTGGCTCTGCGGGAAGAACTCCCCGTACCGGTCCAGCGCCGTCCCCTCGCCCTGCGCGTCAGGGAAGTCGATCATGATGTTGAGGGCTTTGACCTCGCCGGTGGAGCGGGCGTAGTCGGGTGAGGTCGGCATGCCTTCCGACATCTGTACGCCCATGGTGGTCGCGATGCGGCACGGGCTGACCTCCGCTTCGTCGGCCGCCGCCACCGGACCCCCCGAGGCCCCCGAGGGGACGGGGAGGGTCGAGCTCGCCGAGGTGAGGGCGGCGAGGGCGATCGCGGCGAGGGCGCCGAGGGTGCCGGGTCTGCCCGGTCTGCGTATCCGGTGGCGGGTCTGCGGCATGCGGTCGCCTTCGGTCCGCGGCAGCCGGCCGGTCCTCGGCTGCGCTCCGTTCGATCAGCCTGTGGCGAGGGGTCGTTGGGCGCGCGCCGGGTGAGCCGATCGTGGGACGCGGCGGGTCGGTGGATGTGACCCAGGTCACGTGGCGCCTTTGCTCCTTTCGGAAATGGCCGCGGGCCAGGTCCCCGTTTGCAACGGTTTCCGCGACAGCCGGGGAGTGGTCCCGGGCAGGAAATCGGAGGGGGAGCTGTGAGCACCACCGGCGACGCGAACGGTGTCACCGCACCGCGCCGCGCTCCCCGGCCGCGCGCCGGCGCGGACCGGCTCGAAGAGGCCGTGGCGGGCCTCATGGAGCGCGGGCGAGCGGCGGGCCGGCTCCGGGCCGACGTCGCCGTCGGAGACCTGCTGGTCGCCCTCTCCCAGCTCACCCGGCCGCTGCCCGGTATCGGTGGCCCGGGCGTCGACCGGTTCACGCACCGGCATCTGCAGCTGTTCCTCGACGGACTCGAAGCGCCCGCGCGCTCCGCACTGCCCGGGGCGGCGACGACCTTGGAGGACCTGCGGCGCCGTACGCCGTGAGCGGCGGGCCCTCCCGTGCTTGCGTACTCCCCTGCTCGCGTACGTGCTCGCGCGTGCTCAGCGCAGCCAGGGCAGGTCCGCGCCGGTGCCGTCCGGCTGGAGGCCCTCGGCCATGATGCGGGTGATCTCGCCGAGCTGGCGCACCTGTTCGGGGCTGAGCCGGTCGAAGATCGCCTCGCGTACGGCGGAGACATGGCCGGGCGCCGCCTTCTGCAGCACCTCGTACCCCTCGTCGGTGAGGCACGCGTTCTGTCCGCGTTTGTCGGAGGGGCAGTCCTCGCGGCGCACCCAGCCGTTCTTCTCCAGCCGGGCGATCGCGTGCGAGAGCCGGGACCGGGTGATCTTGGCGTCCTTGGCCAGCTCCGTCATCCGCAGGCGGTGGCGGGGCGCCTCGGCGAGCTGGACGAGCAGGCCGTAGTAGATGTGCGGCATCCCGGCGTCGCGTTGGAGCTGACGGTCGAGACTGTCCTCGAGGAGGGTGGTGGCGTGGAGGTAGGAGCGCCATACGCGCTGCTCCTCGTCGCTGAGCCAGCGGGGATCACCCGCACTCGGTGCCGTATTCATGTATCCACTCTACGAGCCCATCCTTGAACATTGAACTAGATTGGCCTAAAGTCATCCGAGATTGGAACTTGAATGTTCAAGATCTCGTGATCCGGGAGGCTCCCGTGGACGACATGGCCGTGACGGAGCGGATGCCCGCCCTCTATCTCTCGCACGGCGCCCCGCCGCTCGCCGACGACCCGGTCTGGCCGGGCGAACTCGCCGCCTGGTCGGCGCGGCTGCCACGCCCCAAGGCGATCCTGATGGTCTCCGCCCACTGGGAGGAGGCCCCGCTCGCGCTCGGCGCCACGCGGACAGTGCCACTGGTGTACGACTTCTGGGGCTTCCCGGGGCACTACTACCGGGTCCGGTACGGCGCCCCGGGCGCGCCCGCGCTCGCCGAGTCCGTACGCAAGCTGCTGCGCGCCCCCGGCATGCCCGTGCAGGACATCCCGGACCGCGGTCTCGACCACGGTGCGTACGTCCCGCTCGTCGAGATGTTCCCGGACGCCGACGTTCCCGTACTCCAGATCTCCCTGCCGACGCTCGACCCGCGGCGGCTGATGGAGATCGGGCGCAAGCTCGCGCCGCTGCGCGACGAGGGCGTGCTGATCGTCGGCAGCGGGTTCTTCACCCACAATCTGGCGGCGCTGCGGCATCCGGGTGTGCCGGGCTGGTCGGCGGACTTCGACGCCTGGGGCGGTGAGGCGCTGGCCGCCGCCGATGTGGACGCGCTGCTGGACTTCGAGCACAAGGCGCCCGCGGGGAAACTCGCGCATCCGCGCACGGAGCACTTCGCGCCGCTGTTCGTCACGCTGGGGGCGGCCGAGTCCGCCGGGGAGCTGGGGCGGGGGCGCAGTGTCATCGACGGCTTCTGGATGGGGCTGGCGAAGCGGTCGGTCCAGTTCGGCTAGGGCGCGGTGCGGGCGCGGTCCGGGCGCGGTTCCGTTCGTCCGTTCGGCCGGGGCTCGGGGGCCGGTCCGGCCGGAACGTGATCCGAAAGGCGGGCCCTGAGCAACCAGGGTGACGCGCGCGGCGTCTTCGCAGGTGTCACAGGCTCTGAGGGCGGCCGTCCACGTCGGCGCTGACCTGCACCTCTGCGGGCGTGGACAGGGCCGTCCCGGTGTCGTGGCGGCGCAGGATACTGCAAGATCACAAAAAACTATGTACCGCGTGGGAATTCTGTCCGGTTTCCAGTCGTTGTTTCCGTCGGATGCAGGGCACCTGGAAGACCCTGAAGGGTGTCGCGACCTACTCAGCAAGGGAGCACGCATGGCAACCCGTGCCGTCGCCCGTCGTAAGTCCGCCGCCGGTGGGACCGGGGCCGATGGGGCAAGCAGTGCGCGCGTGGCGAGCGGGGAGATCGCCGACCGGGACCTGGTCGGGATGTATCTCGACGAGATCGCGCGCACGCCGCTGCTCGACGCCGCCAAGGAGGTCGAGCTCTCCCAGACCATAGAAGCGGGTGTGTACGCCCGCCAGATCCTCGACGGAGAGATAGAGAGCGACGCGGGCGGCGCCACGCGCGAGGAGCTGGAGGCGCTGGTCGCCGAGGGGGAGCGCGCCAAGGACATCTTCATCAAGTCGAACCTCCGCCTGGTGGTGGCTGTCGCGCGCCGCTATCCGCGCAGCGGACTGCCTCTGCTGGACCTGATCCAGGAGGGCAACGCCGGCCTGGTGCGCGCGGTGGAGAAGTTCGACTACGCCAAGGGCTTCAAGTTCTCGACGTACGCGACCTGGTGGATCCGCCAGGCCATCACGCGCTCCATAGCCGACCAGTCCCGCACGATCCGGCTGCCCGTCCACCTGGTGGAGGAGCTGGGCCGGATCCGTCGTGTGCAGCGCGAGTTCAACCGCGAGCACGGGCGCGAGCCGGAGCCGACCGAGGTGGCGGCGGAGCTGAGCTCGACGCCGGAGCGGGTCATCGACGTGCTCGACTGGGCGCGCGACCCGGTCTCGCTGAACATGTCGGTGGACGACAACGGCGAGACGCAGTTCGGCGATCTCCTGGAGGACACCTCCGCGGTGTCGCCGGAGCAGTCCGTCATGTCGCTGCTGCGCAGCGAGGAGCTCGACGACCTCATCGACAAGCTCGACCACCGCACCGCGTCGATCATTCGGATGCGGTACGGCATCGAGGACGGCCGCGAGCGCACGCTGACCGAGGTCGGCAAGGAGCACGGCCTGACGCGTGAGCGTATCCGCCAGATCGAGAAGCACGCGCTGCTGGAGCTGAAGCGGATGGCCCGCGACACGGGCTTCGACGAGGCGGCGTAACCGTCGGGTGCGGTCCCGGTGCGGCCGCACCCCCCGAGCGGACCCCGGCACCCTTCCCCCCCTGGTGTCGGGGTCCTTTACGCGCACGCACCCCCGACGTAGGAGCCCGGCCCGCGTAACCGACCCGCGCGCTCGGCCTGCGTAACCGACCCGCGCGCCCGGCGTGTGTGCCCGCGTGCGCGCCCGACGGACGTGCGCCCGGGTCCCTTACGCGCTCGCCGCGCGGGTCAGGCGGGCGCCCAGGTCCGTGAGGTAGTCGGTCAGCGGCTGCGGGCTGTGGACGGTGAACTCGCAGTCGACCAGGGCCAGTCGTACGGCGATCCACTCCAGCGAGTCATGCGCCAAGGTCCGCAGTCGGCAGCTGTCCGGGCCCGTCGGCTCGGGTGCGCCGAGGTAGCCCGGCAGCCGGGAGGCCACGAACTCCACCGGGGCCTCGAAGCTCACGTCCAGCGGGAGCTCCGGCAGGTTGCGGTGCGTGCGCATGCGCTGCGACAGGAACTCCGCCGCGTTCCCGCCCGTCGGCAGCTCGCGGGGTGCGAAGCGGGCGCCGGTCGGGAACGGCTCGCTGACCCGGTCGACCCGGAACGTACGCCAGTCCTCACGCCCGATGTCGTACGCCACCAGGTACCACCGCCGCCCCGTGGAGACCAGCCGGTAGGGCTCGACCTGCCGTTTCGTCTCCGTACCGTCGCCGCTGCGGTAGCCGAAGCGCAGCCGCTCCCGGCCCGTGACGGTCGCGGCGATCGCGGTGAGCGTGTGCGGATCGACGGTCGCGCCGTCGCCGCGCGTGAGCGGGATCGTCGCGTTCTGGAGGGTGGAGACCCGGTGCCGCAGCCGGGACGGCAGCACCTGCTCCAATTTGGCCAGCGCCCGTACGGACGCCTCGTCGACGCCCTCGATGGCGTGGCCGGCCCCCGCCCGCAGCCCCACCGCGATGGCGACGGCCTCCTCGTCGTCGAGGAGCAGCGGCGGCATCGCCGCGCCCGCGACCAGCCGGTACCCGCCGACCGCGCCTCTGGTCGCCTCGACCGGATACCCGAGGTCGCGCAGCCGGTCGATGTCGCGGCGGATCGTGCGGGGGCTGACCTGGAGGCGCTCGGCGAGTTCGCTGCCCGGCCACTCGCGAGGGGTCTGGAGGAGGGACAGCAGATTCAGCAGTCGTGCCGGGGTGTCTGTCATACCTCTCACAGTGCCAGCGTTCTAGGACACGAGCTGGCCTATATGGCCTCTAACTTCTTCCGCATGAGCTCCCACGACCGCGACCCCGCGGGCCCCGTAGCGGGCCCGGTGGCGGACTCCGTACCGGACCCCGTACTGGACACGCCCCCCGATCCTTCGTCCGGCGCCGACCGGCGCCGCTGGATAGCCCTGGCCATCGTGATGACGGCGGCCTTCATGGACCTGGTCGACGTGACGATCGTGAACATCGCGATCTCGTCGATCGAACGCGATCTCGGTGCGACGTTCGGTGCGATCCAGTGGATCACCGCAGGCTACGCGCTCGCGTTCGCCGCAGGCCTGATCACGGGGGGACGGCTCGGCGACATCTACGGCCGCAGGCGGCTCTTCCTGATCGGTATCACCGGTTTCACCATCGCCTCCGCGCTGTGCGGTTTCGCCGCGAACCCGGACATGCTGGTCGCCTCGCGACTGCTCCAGGGAGCGATGGCCGCGATGATGGTGCCGCAGGTCCTGGCGATCATCCACGTCACCTTCCCGGCGCACGAGCGCGGCAAGGTCTTCGGGATGTTCGGCGCGGTCGTCGGACTCGGGGCCGTAACGGGTCCGCTGCTGGGCGCGCTGCTCACCGAGTGGAATCTGTTCGGGCTGGAATGGCGCCCGATCTTCCTGATCAACCTGCCCGTCGGCATCGCGGGGGTGATCCTCGGCCGGAAGTTCATCTCCGAGTCCCGCGCCGAGAAGGCGCTCCGCCTCGACCTGGTCGGCGTCGCGCTCGTCACGCTCGGACTGCTGATGCTGATCTACCCGCTCACGCGCGGCCGTGAGCTGGACTGGCCGCTGTGGGGCCACCTCTGCATGGCGGCGAGCCCGGTCGTGTTCGCGCTGTTCGTGGTGTACGAGAGGTACAAGACGCGGCGCGACGGCTCCCCGCTCGTCGAGCTGTCGCTGTTCCGGGTCAAGAGCTTCGCCGCCGGTATCGCCGTCCAGCTGACCTTCGGTGTGGTCCTCGGCATCTTCTTCCTGGTCTGGACGCTGTACATGCAGGGCGGGCTCGGCTGGAGCCCGCTGCACGCGGGTCTGACCGGCGTGCCGTTCTCGATCGCGGTGTCGGTGGCGGCCGGGCTGTCCGTACAGAAGCTGGTGCCGCGCTTCGGGCGCAAGGTGCTCCAGGCGGGGGCGCTGACCATGGCGGCCGGGCTGCTGCTCTACCTCTGGGCGGCCGGGCGGTACGGCACGGAGATCAGCTCCTGGCAGATGGCTGCGCCCCTGGTGATCATGGGTGTCGGGATGGGGCTGATCGTGGCGCCGCTGACGGACGCGGTGCTGTCCGATGTGCCGCGCGAGCATGCCGGTTCGGCGTCCGGGCTGATCAACACCACCGGCCAGATGGGCAACGCGCTGGGGCTCGGGCTGGTCTCGGTCGTCTTCTTCGGGGCGATCGACGAGCCGCTCGCGCCGGCCGCCGTGGGGGCTGCCTACGTGGAGGCGTTCCAGAACGCGCTGTGGTGGGTGGTGGCGGTGCTGGCGGTGATCTTCCTGGTGATGTTCGCGCTGCCGGGGCGGCCGAAGCAGCACATGGAGGCCGCGGGCGTCGAGGCGGAGGAGGAGCGGGAGCCGGTGCTGGCGCACTGACGCGCTGAGCCCGTGTCCCGCGTGTCACTCGCGGAGGCCCGGCCGGGGAAGTCTTCCCGGCCGGGCCTCCGCCCTTTTGCGCCCACGTGTTCCCGCTGTTCACGCCCCTTCTAGTGTCCGATGTTCTTCCGCTGTTCTTCCGCCCTTTCGTGTGCGCTGCCCGTTTCATGCCCGCTGGTGCCCGATTCTGTTTACTTTGCGGATATTGGGGCGTAGCCTGACGGTGAAACCACAGGTTCGGGCATGAAATGGACGTAAACCCACATGTACGCACCGGAGCGCCAGCAGCAGATCCTTCGCCTCGCCCGCGAGGGCGGACGGGTCGAGGTGCTGTCCCTCGCCGACGAGTTCCAGGTCACCGCCGAGACCATCCGGCGCGACCTCAAGTCCCTGGACCGGGCCGGACTCGTACGCCGGGTGCACGGCGGGGCCATCCCGGCCGGCCGGCTCGACTTCGAACCGGACCTCGCCGAGCGGGAGTCCACCGCCGCCGACGAGAAGGACCGCATCGCGCGGGCCGCACTCGCCGAGCTGCCGGGGGAGGGCAGCGTCATCCTCGACGCGGGCTCCACGGTGGCGCGGCTGGCGGCGGCGTTCCCGCTGGACTGCTCGCTCACCGTCGTCACCCACGCGCTGCCCGCCGCCGCGCGGCTCGCCGACCACCCCGGCATCGATCTGCACCTGGTGGGCGGCCGGGTCCGGCACCGTACGCGCGCCGCCGTCGACGCGTGGGCGCTGCGGGCGTACGGGGAGATCCGCGCCGACGTCGTCTTCCTCGGCACGAACGGCTTCTCGGCGGGCGACGGTCTGACCACCCCCGATCTCGCCGAGGCCGCCGTGAAGCGGGCGCTCGTCGCGGCGGCGCGGCGGGTGGTGCTGCTGGCCGACTCGGCGAAGTACGGGCAGGAGCACTTCGCGCGGTTCGCCGGCCTCGCCGATGTCGACCTGCTCATCACCGACAGCGGGCTCAGCCCCGAGGACGCCGCGGCCATCGAGGCCGCGGGTACGGAAGTCGTACGCACATGATGCTGCTCACCGTCACCCCGAACCCCTCGCTGGACCGGACGTACGAGATCCCGGACCTGGAGCGCGGTGAAGTGCTCCGGGCCACCGGCGAACGCATGGACCCCGGCGGCAAGGGCGTCAACGTCTCCCGGGCGGTCGCGGCGGCCGGGCACCGCACGGTCGCGGTGATGCCGCTCGGCGGCGCGCCGGGCACGCTGGTCGCCGAGCTGCTGGCGGGGGAGGGGATCGAGGTGGCGCCGGTCCCGGTCGCGGGCGCGACCCGGTCGAACATCGCGCTGGCGGAGCCGGACGGCACCCTGACGAAGATCAACGCGCCCGGCCCCCTGCTGTCCCCTTCGGAGTCCCGGTCCCTGCTCGCGGCCGTCTCCGCCCATGCGCCCTCCGCGTCCTGGATCGCGTGCTGCGGCAGCCTGCCGAGGGGCCTCGCGCCCTCCTGGTACGCGGAGCTGGTGACCCGGGCGCACGCGTCGGGCGCCCGGATCGCCCTCGACACCTCCGGCCCGGCGCTCCTCGCGGCGCTCGCGGGCCACCCGGACGTCGTCAAGCCGAACACGGACGAACTGGCCGGGGCGGTGGGGCGGCCGCTCGCGACGGTCGGCGACGCGGCGAAGGCGGCGGAGGAGCTGCGGGCACTCGGGGCGGGGGCGGTGCTGGCGAGCCTGGGGGCGGACGGCCAGCTGCTGGTGTCCGCCGCGGGGGTGTGGTTCGCGAGCGCCCCCGTCCCCGTCGTCCGCAGCAACGTCGGCGCGGGGGACGCCTCCCTGGCCGGCTTCCTGGCGGCGGGCGGCGAGGGGCCGGACGCCCTGGCCGCCGCGGTGGCCCATGGCGCGGCCGCCGTCCAACTTCCGGGCAGCGTGATGCCCACGCCGTCCGACCTCGATCCCGCCGCGGTCCTGGTGACCGCGGACGTCCCCCTGGACCGCGCACTGATGGAGCAAGGGAGCCCGCGATGAGCGAGATGATCACCGCGGACCTGGTCGACCTCGACCTGGCCGCACCGACGAAGGAAGAGGCGGCCCGCTCGCTGGCCGAGCGCATGCTCGCCCTCGGCCGTGTCACCGACCTCGACGGCTTCCTCGCCGACGTCGCCGCCCGCGAGGCCCAGATGCCGACCGGCCTCGACGGCGGCATCGGCATCCCGCACTGCCGTAGCGCGCACGTGGCGGAACCGACCCTGGCCTTCGGCCGCGCCCCCTCCGGCATCGACTTCGGCGCCCCGGACGGCCCGGCCGACCTGATCTTCCTGATAGCCGCCCCCGCGGGCGCCGACGACGCCCACCTCACCATCCTCTCCGCCCTGGCCCGCCGCCTCATGAACGACGACTTCACGGCGGCCTTGCGGGCGACCACCTCCCACGGCGCCGCCGCGTCCCTGATCCGCGGCGACATCGAACCGGACGAGGCGCTCGCGCCGCAGCCCCCGAGTGCTCCGGCCGAGGGCGTCGTCGCTGATGCGGCGGGTATGGCTCCGGCCGAGGGCGTCGCGGCCGCCGACGCGGCGGGGGCCGAAAGCCCGCGCCCCGGCCCCTTCCGTATCGTCGCCGTCACCTCCTGCCCCACCGGTATCGCCCACACCTACATGGCCGCCGAGTCCCTGGAGCGCGCCGCCGGCGCCGCGGGCGTGGAGGTCGCCGTCGAGGCGCAGGGGTCCGCCGGGTTCACCCGGCTCGACCCGGCCGTCGTCGAGGCGGCGGACGGCGTGATCTTCGCGCACGACGTGCCGGTACGGGAGAAGGAGCGGTTCGCCGGGAAGCCCACCGTCGATGTCGGCGTCAAGGCCGGAATCAACCGAGCCGCCGAACTCATCGCCGAGGTCCAGGACAAGGCCGCCCGCGGTGAAGCGGCGGACGGTGAAGCGGCGCGCGGTGAAGTGACCGCCGCCGTACGGCCCACGCCCGTCGAGGGCGCCGGGGAGCCCGGAGAGGGCTACGGCACCAAACTCCGCAAGTGGCTGATGTCCGGCGTCAGTTACATGATCCCGTTCGTCGCCGCCGGCGGTCTCCTCATCGCCCTCGGCTTCGCCATCGGCGGCTACGAGATCGCCGACGCCAAGTCCGTCGCCGAGGTCTTCGCCTGGGGCGACCACAGCAGCTGGGCCGCGCTCCTCTTCCAGATCGGCGGGCTCGCGTTCAGCTTCCTGATCCCCGTACTCGCCGGGTACATCGCGTACGGAATGGCCGACCGCCCAGGCCTCGTACCGGGCTTCGTCGGCGGCGCGATCGCGATCACCATCAAGGCGGGCTTCCTCGGCGGCCTGGTCGCCGGCCTCATCGCGGGCGCCGTGGTCCTGGGAATCCAGAAGGTCAAAGTGCCCGCCGTGCTGCGCGGCATCATGCCCGTCGTGGTGATCCCGCTGATCTCCTCCATCATCGTCGGCTTCCTGATGTTCCTGGTGATCGGGAAACCGCTCGCCACGCTCCAGCGGGCCCTCACCGACTGGCTCGGCGGCCTCAGCGGCGCCAACGCGATCATCCTCGGCGTCATCCTCGGCCTGATGATGTGTTTCGACCTGGGCGGTCCGCTCAACAAGGTCGCGTACACCTTCGCGGTCGGCGGTCTCGCTGCCGCCACCGAAGGCTCCTTCAAGGTCATGGCGGCCGTGATGGCCGCGGGCATGGTGCCGCCGCTGGCGATGGCCCTGGCGACCACCGTGCGGGGGAAGTTGTTCACCAAGGCCGAGCGGGAGAACGGCAAGGCCGCCTGGGTGCTGGGCGCTTCGTTCATCACCGAGGGCGCGATCCCGTTCGCCGCGGCCGATCCGCTGCGGGTCATTCCGTCGGTGATGGTGGGCGGCGCGGTCACCGGAGGCCTCTCGATGGCCTTCGCATGCACGCTGCGCGCACCGCACGGCGGCATCTTCGTGGTCCCGCTGATCGGCAACCCGTTCCTCTACCTGGTCGCGATCCTCGCCGGTACCGCGGTCAGCGCCGCTCTGGTCATCCTGCTCAAGGGCATGCGCAGGACCCCGCCGGCCGCCCCGGAGACCCCGGCGGCGGCCGGCAAGCCCGAGGTGGCGGCGGCCGTCTGAAAGCCGGGCAGCCCGGCCGACGCGTCGATAGAGTGCGCGAATGGCGGACAGCTGGTGCGCGACAGACCCCGGAATCATGCGGCTCCCCTCAGGCGTCCTGGTGCGCGGACGGGGGCTGCGGTACCCCCTTCCCTCCGGACCGACGCCCTCGTTCGCGGTCCATCTGCTGGGCAAGCAGCCACCGCCGACCGAGTGGGACGCCCGATGGCTGCCCTGGCCTGACTTCCGGCTTCCCAAGGACCGCTCGCAGGCCCTCGACGTACTCAGGGAGGCCCTGGCCCGGGCGGCGAGCGAACGCGTGGAGGTCGCCTGCGGCGGTGGCCGCGGACGGACCGGGACGGCTCTGGCATGCATGGCCGTCCTGGACGGTGTCCCGGCGGACCGGGCCGTGGCCTTCGTCCGCAGGCACTACCACCCCCGGGCCGTGGAGACTCCGTGGCAGCGGCGCTTCGTCCAGAGGTTCGCTCAGCCCTGACCGGCGCGCGGCGGCTCGCTCACCTGTCGGAATATCCCCCGGGGCAAGGGGGTTGGAAGCGAGGAACTCACCGATCCCCCGGTGGGCGGTCGGCGTCATGGCCCCTCGTGCCCGTGCTCGGGGGCCGAGACCGGAGCAGACATGACCACCGACACGACCCGTGACACGGACCGTTCGTTCCTCTTCGTCCTCGGCAGCGCCCGCCCCGACGGCAACACCGAGATCCTGGCCCGTGCCGCCGCCGAGCAGCTGCCCGCCGGTGTCCCGCAGCGTTGGGTGGACCTGGCCCGGCTGCCGTTGCCCGACTTCCAGGACGGGCGGCACGAGACCGGCACCTGGCCGGTCGGGGAGAGCGAGGAGACTCTGCGGCAGGCCACTCTGGAGGCCACCGACATCGTCATCGCCTCGCCCCTGTACTGGTACACCCTCTCCGCGCACACCAAGCGCTACCTCGACTACTGGTCGGGCTGGCTGGGGGTGCCCGGCCTGGACTTCAAGGAGCGGATGGCGGGCCGGACCCTGTGGGGGGTGACGGTCATGTCGGACCACGACGAGGCCGTCGCCGACGGACTGGTGACCACCCTCAACCACACGGCGGCGTACTTGCGGATGGGATTCGGCGGGGTGCTGTTCGGCAATGGATCCCGGCCCGGGCAGGTGCGCGACGACGAGCGGGCGACGCTACGTGCCAAGACGTTCTTCCAGCGCGAGGCCCCGCTCGCCCGGTTCCCCTACGAGGAGGGCGCGGCCGGGGAGCTGTAGCCGTCGGCACCCCCCGGGGATTCAGCGGACCCGCGCGCGGAGCTGCATCGCCTCGCGCGCGGAACGCTCGTCCACGTACACCTCGCACATGTGGCGGCCGTCGGGTGTCGCCGTGTGCTCGACCTCCCACAGGCTCAGTTCCGTGCCGTCGAGCAGCAGGAACGCGTGCTCGTAGAGGGTGAAGCCCGCGTCCCTCCCGTCGACCAGGCACTGGCGGCCGAAGGCCTGGCCGATGTGATGGGCGAATGACGACCGCAGCCGGCGTGCCGTGTCCTCGCCGGGCCGGTCGGCGTTCTCGGCGCGGCGGAGCACGCGGCGGGCGTGGTCGGGCGAGTCGTCGGGGACGTACGTACGCGGTGGGACGGCCGGGGGCGTGGCCAGCAGTCTGCCGAGCAGCTCCAGGTCGGTGTCCAGGTCGTCGTCGAGGCAGGGCCCGAGACCGGTGCCCGCGCGCTCCGCCGGGGTCACCGGCAGCCGGGAGGCCGCGAGCCGGGCCTCCGCCTCCTCCGCGTACAGCTCGTGCTGGTCGGCGCCGTCCCGTCCCGTGTTGTGCACGATCTCCCAGAGGGTGATGGAGGAGCCGTCCGGCAGGAGATACGTATGCCGGTACGTCGCGCGGTGCAGGGCCGCGCTGTGGTGCGAGGAATGCAGCGAACTGGCATGCGCCAGGGCGGATTCGAGCCGCTCGACCGTGGTGTCGGGGAGGTCGAAGGAGTTGAGTGCCCGACCCATGAGCCGCTCGAGGTGCGTCTCGGTTGTCTCGTACGGATCGCTCAAAGTGGATCTCCAGGCCGTTGCCGCTAGTCACGTGGTGACTGCTTAACGTAGTCCCTGGGTCGGACATCGCGTCCAGGGTTCGGGAAAACGAACGGCGCATCGGGCAGGTTCCCGGGACGCAGCCCAACTTCCTTGTCCCGTCGGCCAGTCCGTACGTCGGCCGAGCGGTCAGTCCGTACGTCGGCCAGGCGGTCGGTCCGTACCTCCTCGGCCCGTCGGTCACCCCGTGCGGCTGATCGCGGCGGCCTCGGGCCGGGGCCGGCCGCGATGTGCCAGGGTCTCGCCCACCGCCACCGTCGCCGCCGCCACCAGCCCCGCCGCGAGCACCGCCCACTCGCCCGCGAACGTGCAGGCCAGGACCGCCAGTGCCGAGACGGGCAGCGTCAGCTGCTGCGCCACGCCCCGCTTGAAGTGGCGCGCGTGCAGAAGCCATACGGTCAGCAGGAACGCCGCCGCGGGGATGGTGACCGCGGCCGCCGCCACGGTCGTGGAGACATGGGACTTGTGGACGGCCGTCTCGACCGACACCTCCAGGCCGGCGCCGATCGCCGCGGCGGAGGCGAAGATGACGTAGTGGCCGTAACCCCACAGGAACGCCTCCCTGTTGGAGGCGAGGCGGGCGTGCGCGGGCACGGCGAAGTAGATCCACCAGGCCGCGAACACGATCAGCAGCCCGCCCACCGCGATCGGAGCCAGCCGCCCCAGCTCGTCGTTCTCGTCGAGCGCCGAACGCATCGCCACCGTCGAGGCCAGGATCGTCTCGCCGAGCACGATGATGGTGAACAGGCCGTAGCGCTCGGCGATGTGGTGGGCGTGCCAGCTGGTGGCCATCGAACGCTCCGCGATCACCGGCACGGCGAGCTCGGCGACCGCCATCACCAGGAACACCCAGGGCCGCGTGCCCTCCGGCGCGATCAGCAGTGCCACCCAGCCCACCTGGCAGAGGGTGATCCCGACCGCGTACCGCAGCGCCGTCCTCCGCTCCGCGCCGCGCGTCGAGGCCGCCGCCCTCAGCCACTGCCCGACGAGCGCCAGCCGCATCACCAGGTAGCCGATATAGACCACCAGGAAGTCCTGCTGGAGGAAGGCCCGGGACACCCCGGCGGCCAGGATCAGCACGCCCGCGATCTGGACGAGCGTCACCAGACGGTAGGGCACGTCGTCGGTGTCGTACGCGGAGGCGAACCAGGTGAAGTTCATCCAGGCCCACCAGATGGCGAAGAACACCATCGCGTAGCTGGCGACGCCCTCGGCGGCATGGTTCTCGGCGATGGCGTGGACCAGCTGCATCCCGGCCTGGGCCACGGCGACGACGAAACAGAGATCGAAGAACAGTTCCAACGGGGTCGCGGCGCGGTGCGCCTCGTCGCGGTGGCGCGCTCTCATCGGGCGCAGGACTCCTGAGCCCGAACCCGAGCCCGAGTTCGAGGCGGCCGGGGCGGATGCGGAGGGGGAGGTCATGCCACCAGCACAGCAGAGAGGACGGGCGAGGGCCGCGAGGCTCGCGCCGGTCCGAGAGTGGTCCCCGTGGTCCCCGCCGGACCCCTCGCCTTACGCTGGAGGCATGAGCACCGCCCCCACCCCCGGCCCGCGCGATACGAAGGAGCCCCGGCAGCAGCCCCTTCCGGCCACGCCGGCGCTGATCTTCGAAGATCCGCTGGACCAGCAGTCCTCGGACGATACGGACCGCGGGTGGGGCGAGCGGCCTGCGGCGAGCGGTGACAGCGCCGCCGACCTCGCGCGCTTCCTCGACGAGAAGCCCCCGCACCACCTCTGAACCCACCGGGCTCAGCACAGCGTCACCGCCAGACGGGACGTCGTGCCCGCGCCGGCCAGCGCCGCCGCGACGGGGCGCGGGACCGACAGGACGATCAGCGCTCCGCCACCCGCCTCCGGGAACGTCTCGCGGGCGCGGGGAACTTCGGCCACTCGGGCGCCGGTCGCCACGACGCGCGCGTCGGAGGCCGCGCCCGTAGGGGAATCGGCGGCCGCGATCACGTCCACCCGGTCACCGGGCCTCAGCAGCCGGACCGTCTCCGCGTCCGCGATACGCACCGGAGCGGACACCATCTCGACGGGCTTCGGCCGGTGCTGCCGCACCGCGACCGGTTCACCGTGCGGGGCGGGCGCCGCCCCGACGGGCGCACGCGCCCCCCACGCGGCCAGCGCCGCGGCGGTCACCGCCAGCCCGGCCGCCAGAGCCCGCCGCCTGCGCCGCATCGCCCGCCGCAGTCGAAATCGCCCCCACCCGCCCCGTACGCGCAGCGGCGCGAACGCCGGCACCCCGCACGGCTCCGGCGCCGCCACCGCAGGCAGGGGCATCGCCCCGGGACCGCCCGGACCCCCGGGAGCGACCGGGGCCCGCGAAGGGCCTCGCCCAGAAGGGCCGTGCCCATGGGAAGAAAGCGAGGAATGCAGCGACATCGTCATGACCGCCTGTCGTGAGTCCCGTGAGGAGTGGTGTGCCGACGCACCTCACGATCCACGCTCCGCCGCCGCCCCGCCGGGCCCTGTGGATGAGGGCCCGGCTGTGGACAACTCACTCACCCCGCAGGGTGATCTCAGCCTTGATCAGGCCCGGGGCCGGGCCCGAGGCCGGGCCGGGGCAGGCCAGGCCGGGTCAGGCCCAGGTCAGGCCGCGAGGCCAGGCCTGAGGTCCATACCGAGATCAGGGCTGAGATGCAGCCCGAGGCCCAAGTCTGAGACCGAAGCCGAGGCCCAAGTCTGAGACCGAAGCCGAGGGCCAGGCCCGAGATCAGGGCAGCTCGATTCCCGTGTCGAGTCCGTTCAGCGCGCTCCCGCACAGACACGTCCGCTCCTCGTTCGTCGGCAGCCCGGCCACCGCGTCGAAGAGCACCCCCCGAAGCCGGTCGACATTGGCGGCGAAGACCTTCAGCACCTCTTCGTGGGAGACGCCCTCGCCCGCCTCGGCCCCCGCGTCGAGGTCGGTCACCAGGGCCATCGACGCGTAGCAGAGCTCCAGCTCGCGGGCGAGTGCCGCCTCGGGGTGCCCGGTCATGCCGACCACGGACCAGCCCATCGCCGCGTGGAAGCGCGACTCCGCCCGGGTGCCGAACCTCGGGCCCTCGACCACCACCAGCGTTCCGCCGTCGACCGGCTCCCAGTCCCGCCCCCGGGCCGCAGCGAGCGCGGCGGACCGCCCCGACGGGCAGTACGGGTCGGCCAGCGACACGTGGACGACCTTCGGCACCGCGCCTCCCCCGGAGACTCCGTCCTTGGAGGTATCCCCAGGCAGCGGCTCGCCGTCGAAGTACGTATCGGTGCGGGACTTCGTACGGTCCACCAGCTGGTCGGGGACGAGCAGTGTGCCCGGCCCGTACTCCGGTCGCAGACCGCCCACCGCGCACGGCGCCAGCACCTGCCGCACGCCGACGGACCGCAGGGCCCACAGATTGGCGCGGTAGTTGATGCGGTGCGGCGGAAGGTGGTGGCTGCGTCCGTGCCGGGGGAGGAACGCGACCCGGCGGCCGGCGATCTCGCCGAAGAACAGGGAATCGCTGGGGCTGCCGTACGGGGTCGGCACCTCGACCTCGGTCACGTTCTCCAGGAACGAGTAGAAACCCGAGCCGCCGATCACACCGATGTCCGCGCGGTGTCCGGTCGCCTGCTGTGCGCTCTCTGCGTTGGCCATGGCCGTCACCCTAACCGCGCCCGCACACGCCAAGGGCCCCACTGTTCGATTCGTTCGATGACAGTGGGGCCCCGGGTGAAGATCTACGCGGCGGACGAACCGCTGCTGGAAGTGCTGGAGGTGCTCGACGAGCTGGTGGAGCTCGACGCCGCGGGCTTCGCGTCCGACGAGGACGACGATGCCGAAGACGACGACTTCGTCGTGGCAGGCGAGCTGCTCGACGACGAACCGCGGCTGTCGTTGCGGTAGAAGCCGGAGCCCTTGAAGACGATGCCGACCGCCGAGAACACCTTCTTGAGGCGTCCCTGGCAGCTCGGGCACTCGGTCAGGGCGTCATCGGTGAACTTCTGGACCGCCTCGAGGCCTTCGCCGCACTCGGTGCACTGGTACTGGTAGGTCGGCACTAGTCTTCCTCCTGGCACTCTCACTCGATGAGTGCTAACGAACGTCCATAGTGACGTATTCCGTGGGATCAGTCCACCGTCACGGGCACTCGGTGACCGATACCACGTGCGACCGTCCGGGTCCGCGCCCGCGGCGCGAGCCACGACCGCAGCGCCACCAGGGTGGCCAGGGCGAGTGCGGTACCGACCAGCGGAACCAGGAATCCGGCGCTCGCGCCGTGCGCGTCCGCCAGCCGTCCGGCCACGGTCACCGCGCCCGCCTGGCCGAGCGCCACGGCGCCCGTCAGCCAGGTGAAGGCCTCGGTGCGGGCCGACGCCGGCACCAGGGACTCGACCAGCGTGAAGCCGGTGATCAGCGCGGGCGCCATGCACACGCCGACGACCAGGCCCAGCACGCCGAGCAGTACCGCGGAGTGCGCGGTCCACAGCAGCGACGCGGCGATCGTCAGACCGGCGTAGCCGAGGACCAGCCGGCGACGCGGGCTCGTCTTCCAGGCGATGGCGCCGACCGCGATGCCCGCCAGCATGTTGCCCGCGGCGAAGAGCCCGTACAGCAGGCCGCTCATGCCCGGCTGGCCGATCTCCTGGGTGAACGCCGTCAGCGAGACCTGCATGCCGCCGAAGACCGAGCCGATGCCCAGGAAGGCCACGGCCAGGATCCGTACGCCCGGCACGGACAGCGCGGAGGTCCGCTCCGCGTGCGCCAGGGGGCTGTCGGGGCGGCCGTAGGCGGGCTGGGTGCGGCGCTGGGCCGCGAAGAGCAGACCGCCGGCCAGCATCAGCGTGGCCTCGGCGATCAGACCGGCGGCCGGGTGGACGCCGGTGCACAGGGCGGTGGCCAGGACCGGCCCCACCACGAAGGTGAACTCGTCCGTCACGGACTCGAACGCCGCCGCCGTCGGCAGCAGCGGGGAGCCCTGGAGCTTGGCCGCCCAGCGGGCCCGCACCATCGGGCCGACCTGCGGGACGGAGGCGCCGGTCGGCACGGCGGCCGCGAACAGCGCCCACAGGGGAGCGCCGGCGAGCGCGAGGGCCGTCAGCGCGGCGACCGAGACCGTGTGCGCCAGCACGCCGGGCACGAGCACCGCGCGCTGGCCGAAGCGGTCGGCGAGCTTGCCGCTCTGCGGCGCGAACAGAGCCATGGAGACGCCGGTCACGGCGGCGACGGCGCCGGCGCTGCCGTACGAACCGGTGGTGTGCTGGACCAGCAGCACGATGCCGATGGTGAGCATCGCGAAGGGCTGCCGGGCCGCGAATCCGGGAAGCAGGAATGTCCAGGCTCCGGGGGTACGGAGCAGCTGCCCGTAACCAGGACGCTTGTCGGACGTGTCAGAAGCGACCGTGGACACCACGGTCCTTGCCTTTCTGCCGCCTGGTGGCGCTCCCCTGGGTGTCGGGAGCCGCCGAGAGCTGTCCTCTTGCGCGGAACTGCGGTAGATACCGGGGCCCGCTGAGGGGGACCGCTCGGCCGCCATACGGTCGCGCCAGCTCTGCATCAGACAGAGTTGGTCGATCGGTGTGTGCCTTCAGGGTACAGGAGCAATACGTATCCTGCCTGTGAATTAGCCGACCGACCGCGATTCATGCCTACGATTAACCGGATGTTCATGCAGGTGCACAGATGAGCGCCCAACCAAAGGCGCGGTGAACCGAAGGCGGCGCGCGCCGCGCCCGGCGAGACGCCCGGCCGAGCGCCCGAAGGGGCCCGGCGAGGCACCCGGCCGAACCCCTGAACCCCCGAACCCCCGAGTGCCCGAGAGCCTGAATCCCCGAGAGTCCGAGAGCCTGAGCACCCAAGCGCCCGAAGGCCCAAGCGCCCCGTAACCCTCAGGCCCCCGCCCGGTTCCCGCCGCCGGTCCCCAGCCAGCCCGCCAGCTTGCCGCCCTGCCCGACCGCCCGCAGCCGCGCCTCCGCCGCGTCCCGCACCGGATCGGTCGCCACCACCAGCAGCTCGTCGCGCCGCCGCAGCACCGTCGACGGCAGCGGTACGAAGCTCTTCCCGTCCCGTACGACGAGCGTGACCGCGGCCCCGGCGGGCAGCCGCAGCTCCGAGACCTCGACACCGTGCATCCGGGACTTCTCGGGAACGGAGACCGACAGCAGATGACCGCGCAGCCGCTCCAGGGGCGCCGACTCGATGCCCAGGTCCGCGGCCTCGGCCGGGTCGCCGAGCCGCAGCGCCTTCGCCAGCCAGGGCAGCGTGGGCCCTTGCACCAGCGTGTAGACGACCACGAGTACGAAGACGATGTTGAAGATCCGCTCGCTGCCCTCGATCCCGGGCACCAGGGGAATGGTCGCCAGGATGATGGGTACGGCGCCGCGCAGGCCCGCCCATGACATCAGTGCCTGCTCCCGCCAGGGAATCCGGAACGGCAGCAGACCGGCGACGACCGACAAGGGCCGCGCCACCATCGTCAGTACGAGCCCGATGACGACCGCCGGCCAGAAGTCCTGCGTCAGCTCGTGCGGCGTCACCAGCAGCCCGAGCAGCACGAACATGCCGATCTGGGCGATCCAGCCGAGCCCGTCCGCGAAGCCGCGGGTGGCGGGCCAGTGCGGCAGCTTGGAGTTCCCGAGCACCATCGCCGCCAGATAGACGGCGAGGAAGCCACTGCCGTGCGCGATGGCGCCGGCCGCGTACGCCGACATGGCGATCGCCATGACGGCGATCGGGTACAGGCCGGAGGCGGGCAGTGCCACGTGGCGCAGCCCGAAGGCACCGAGGAAGCCGACCGCGAGCCCGATGGCCGCGCCGATCGCCAGTTCCAGGGCGATCGTGCCGACGAGGGCGTACCACGAGTCCACCGGCCCGGACGTGGAGAACGCGACCACGAGGATGACCACAGGGGCGTCGTTGAAGCCCGACTCCGCCTCCAGTACGCCGGTGACGCGCGAGGGCAGCGGCACCTTCCGCAGAACGGAGAAGACCGCCGCGGCGTCCGTCGAGGAGACGACCGCGCCGATGATGAGCGCCTGGCGCCACTCCAGCCCGATCAGATAGTGCGCACCGGCCGCCGTGACACCCACGCTCACCGCGACACCCACCGTCGACAGCACGATCGCGGCGGGCAGCGCGGGTTTGATCTCCTTCCACTTGGTGCCCAGGCCACCTTCGGCCAGGATCACCACAAGTGCGGCATAGCCGATCACCTGCGTCAGTTCGGCGTCGTCGAATTTGACGGCGAAGATGCCGTCCTGCCCTATGGCGATCCCGATACCCAGGTAGAGCAGCAGGCTGGGGAGCCCGCTCCGGGACGAGACGCGCACCGCCGCCACGGCGATGAGCAGGACGAGCGAGCAGACGAGCAGGAGCTCATTGAGCTGGTGGACAGTCAGTGGCCGATCCTTCCCCTTGCGCTTGCGTGCCGGATCGTTCCTCCGGCTGCGACACTTCGTTACCTTACCTAATCTTTTACGCTTCCTTGACGCGAGCGGCCGTTTGTTCGACCGCTGGCACCGGGTAGCCCCCGGCGCGTCGAGTGGCGTTCTTGCTGTCGCGTTACTGATACCGCGTCCGGACGCGTTGAGCGCTGCGCCTATGGTTGCTCCAGCACTCCCCAGGACCACCCTGCCCCTCGAAGGACAGCGATGCCCGCCAACACCACTGCCCCTCCGGCCGCCAAGCCCGGCAAAAAGAAGGGGCGACGCGCCCGTCTGATCCTGATTGTCCTGGTGCTGGCACTGGTCGGGGGCGTCGGCTACGGCTCGTACTGGGGCGTCAGCACGGTGCGTGCCTCCTTCCCGCAGACCACCGGGACGATCAAGCTCAAGGGCCTGTCGGGCCCCGTCGACGTCAAGCGGGACGCCAACGGCATCCCGCAGATCTACGCGAGCAGCGACGCGGACCTCTTCCGCGCCCAGGGCTTCGTCCACGCCCAGGACCGCTTCTGGGAGATGGACGTACGGCGTCACATGACCGCCGGCCGGCTCTCCGAGATGTTCGGCGCCGGGCAGGTCGACACCGACGCCTTCCTGCGCACCCTCGGCTGGCGCCGGGTGGCCCAGCAGGAGTACGACACCAAGCTGTCGGCCGAGACCAAGCAGCACCTCCAGGCGTACGCGGACGGCGTCAACGCCTATCTGGAGGGGCGCGACGACGAGGACATCTCCGTCGAGTACGCCGCTCTCGGCTTCACCAACGACTACAAGCCCGAGAAGTGGACGCCGGTCGACTCGGTGGCCTGGCTCAAGGCGATGGCCTGGGACCTGCGCGGCAACATGCAGGACGAGATCGACCGCTCGCTGATGACCAGCAGGCTGAGCGCGAAGCAGATCAAGGACCTGTACCCGGCCTACCCGGGCTCCCTGCACACGCCGATCGTCGAGGGCGGCGGCGTGGACCCCGTCTCCAAGAAGTGGGATCCGCAGGCCGAGCCGTCGAAGCGGGACTCCGACGACGCCGACGGATCCGGCGACTCCCAGGACGCGCAGAACTCCCGGAACGGCTTCGCGGCCGGCAGTCCCTCGGACGCCACCCAGGGCCTCCAGTCCCAGCTCTCCAAGCTCTCCGACTCCCTCGACGGCATCCCGGCGCTGCTCGGCCCGAACGGCAACGGCATCGGATCCAACTCCTGGGTCGTCTCCGGAGCCAACACGACCACCGGCAAGCCGCTGCTCGCGAACGACCCGCACCTCGCGCCGCAGCTGCCCTCGCTCTGGTACCAGATGGGCCTGCACTGCCGCGCCGTCTCGCCCACCTGCAAGTACGACGTCGCCGGTTACACCTTCTCGGGCATGCCGGGCGTGATCATCGGCCACAACCAGGACATCGCCTGGGGCTTCACCAACCTCGGTGCCGACGTCACCGACCTCTACCTGGAGAAGCTCTCCGCCGACAGCTACCAGTCCGGAACCCGGACCAAGCCGATCACGGTCCGCGACGAGACGATCAAGGTCGCGGGCGGCGAGAGCGTGACCATCAAGGTCCGCTCGACCGAGCACGGCCCGCTGCTCTCCGACCGCAGCGGCGAGCTGGAGAAGGTCGGCGAGCGCGCCCCCGTGCACAGCGACGCCCCGGACCGCGCCCAGGGCTACGGCGTGGCGCTCAAGTGGACCGCGCTGGAGCCGGGCAAGTCCATGGACGCCGTCTTCAAGCTCAACCGGGCCAAGGACTTCGCCGGCTTCCGCGCCGCCGCCAAGGACTTCGAGGTCCCCTCGCAGAACCTGATCTACGCCGACACCAAGGGCAACATCGGCTACCAGGCCCCCGGCAGGATCCCGGTCCGCGCCAAGAACTACGACGGCTCGGTGCCCACGCCCGGCTGGGACCCCAGGTCCAGCTGGAAGAAGAACCCCATCCCCTTCGACGAGCTGCCGTACGAGTACAACCCGAAGCGCGGCTACATCGTGACCGCCAACCAGTCCGTCGTGGACGAGGCCAAGTACCCCTACCTGATCACCAAGGACTACGGCTACGGCTCGCGCAGTCAGCGGATCAACGACCTCATCGAGTCGAAGATCAAGGACGGCGGGAAGATCTCCACGGACGACATGCGCACGATGCAGATGGACAACAGCAGCGAGATCGCCAAGCTGCTCACGCCCCTCCTGCTGAAGATCGACGTCTCCGACCCGTACGTCCGTGAGGCGCAGAAGCTCCTGGAGACCTGGGACTACACCCAGGAGCCGGACTCCGGGGCCGCCGCCTACTTCAACGGGGTCTGGCGCAACGTCCTCAAGCTCGCCTTCGGCAACAAGCTGCCCAAGGAGCTGCGCGTCGAGGGCGAGTGCCTCAACGTCCGCCCGGCCGACAGCACCGTCCCGGTCGACGACCTGAACCAGCTGGTCCGCGAGTGCGGCCAGCGCGACCCCGAGTCGGCGCAGCCGGACGGCGGCGACCGCTGGTTCGAGGTGGTCCGCGGGATGCTGGAGCAGGAGGACAACGAGTGGTGGCAGTCGTCCAAGAGCCGTCCGGACTCCGCCGACAACCCGCGTGACCGGCTGCTCGCGCGGGCCATGGAGGACGCCCGCTGGGAGCTGACCGCCAAGCTCGGCAAGGACGTCTCCAGCTGGAGCTGGGGCCGGCTGCACCAGCTGACGCTGAAGAACCAGACGCTGGGCACCGAGGGTCCGGGCATGCTCCAGCACATGCTCAACCGCGGCCCCTGGAACCTGGGCGGCGGCGAGGCCACCGTCAACGCGACCGGCTGGAACGCGGCGGGCGGCTACGAGGTCGTCTGGGTGCCGTCGATGCGGATGGTGGTCAACGTCGGCGACTGGGACAAGTCCCGGTGGATCAACCTGGCCGGTGCCTCGGGGCACGCGTACAACGCGCACTACACCGACCAGACCGAGCTGTGGGCCAAGGGCGAGCTGCTGGACTGGGCCTACGGGGAGAAGGCGGTCGACGCGGCCACGCAGGACACCCTGGTGCTCACGAAGTGAGCACTCGGGCCGTCGTCCTCAGGCGGTACATCAGGCCGTAAATCGGCGGACGCCTTCGGGCGTCACCACCGCGTGCACGGGGTGGTCGTGCGGTTCCTCCGGGACCCGCGCGACCACCTCGTTCGCGTACAGGAGCACGACGAGGGCCGGGGCCGCGCCCTCCCGGGCGAGCCGGGCGAGGACGCGGTCGTACGAGCCTCCGCCCCGCCCGAGCCGCATTCCGCGCTCGTCCACCGCGAGCCCCGGCAGCAGCACCGTGTCCGCCTCCAGCACCGCCCTGTGGCCGAGCCGGGGGCCGTCCGGCTCCCGCAGGCCGCGCCGCGCGGGTACGAGGTGCTCCGCCCCCTCGTACACCGCCCAGTCGAGATCGTTGTCGTCCAGGAGCACCGGGAGGAGCACCCGTACGCCCCGCGCGCGCAGCGCGTCGAGCAGCGCGCGGGTGCCCGGCTCGCGCCCCACGGACACATAGGCGGCCACGGTGCGGGCGGCGGCCAGTTCGGGCAGTTCGAGCGCGTGCCGCGCGAGAACCAGCGAGGCCTCCCGGGCGTCCTCAGGTGACAGCAGGCGCCGTGCGTCGAGGAGTTCACCTCGTACTGTCATCTTTACGGACATCTCATTACTCACAGCGGCCTCACAAACTTCTGCCAATGCGCCTTTATGAGCAGAAAGTTAACCCGAGCCTAATCTTCCGCCCATACGTACCCGATAGGGTGCTGGGCATGACTCAGTCGCACCCCAGGATCAGCAAGGCTGTCATCCCTGCCGCAGGCCTCGGAACCCGGTTCCTGCCCGCAACGAAAGCCACTCCAAAAGAGATGCTTCCTGTCGTCGACAAGCCCGCCATCCAGTACGTCGTCGAGGAAGCGGTGGGCGCCGGCCTCTCCGACGTCCTCATGGTCACCGGCCGCAACAAGCGACCGCTCGAGGATCACTTCGACCGCAACTACGAACTGGAAGAGGCGCTGAGGCGCAAGGGCGACGGGCAGCGTCTGGCGAAGGTGCAGGAGTCCAGCGACCTCGCCACCATGCACTACGTGCGCCAGGGGGACCCGAGGGGCCTCGGGCACGCCGTGCTGTGCGCCGCCCCGCACGTCGGCAACCAGCCCTTCGCCGTCCTCCTCGGCGACGACCTGATCGACCCGCGCGACCCCCTGCTGTCCCGCATGGTCGAGATCCAGGAGCGCGAGGGCGGCAGCGTCATCGCCCTGATGGAGGTCGAGCCGGCCCAGATCGGCCTCTACGGCTGCGCCGCCGTCGATCCCACCGGCGAGTCCGACGTGGTCCGGGTGACCGATCTGATCGAGAAGCCCGATCCGTCGGAGGCGCCGAGCAACTACGCGATCATCGGCCGGTACGTCCTCGACCCCGCCGTCTTCGACATACTGCGTGAGACCGAGCCCGGCCGCGGCGGCGAGATCCAGCTCACCGACGCGCTGCAGAAGCTCGCGGCCGAGGAGAAGATCGGCGGCCCGGTCCACGGCGTCGTGTTCAAGGGCCGCCGCTATGACACCGGTGACCGTGGCGACTATCTGCGTGCCATTGTCAGACTCGCGTGCGAACGTGAAGACCTGGGCCCGGACTTCCGTGCCTGGCTTCGCCGTTACGTCACCGAGGAGATGTAGCACTTTGAGCAACGCAGCAACACCGTCCGACCCGTCCGCCGACCGCCCGGCCCTCTGGTCGGTGGACGAGCACCTGGACGACATCCTGGGCGCGATCCGTCCGCTGGAGCCCATCGATCTCCAGCTGCCCGACGCCCAGGGCTGCGTCCTGGTCGAGGACGTCACCGTCCCGGTCGCCCTGCCGCCCTTCGACAACAGCTCGATGGACGGGTACGCGGTCCGGGTCGCCGATGTCGCGGGCGCGAGCGAGGAGTTCCCGGCGGTCCTCACGGTCATCGGCGATGTCGCGGCGGGCAGCGGCGACCAGCGCACCGTGGGCCCGGGGGAGGCCGCCCGGATCATGACCGGTGCGCCGCTGCCCCCCGGGGCCGAGGCCGTCGTCCCCGTCGAATGGACCGACGGCGGCACCGGCGGGGGCGCGGCCACGACCATGCGCCCGGCCGGAGAGGCCCCCGAGGGCGCGACCGGCGAGGTCCGCGTGCACCGGCCGGTCCAGCCCCGGGCGCACGTCCGCGCGCGCGGCAGCGACGTCCAGGCGGGCGACCTCGCCCTCGCGGAGGGCACGGTCCTCGGCCCGCCGCAGATCGGCCTGCTCGCGGCGATCGGCCGCGGCACCGTGCGCGTACGGCCCCGGCCGCGCGTCGTCGTGCTCTCCACCGGCAGCGAGCTCGTCCAGCCGGGCGAGGAGCTCACCGACGGCAAGATCTACGACTCGAACAGCTACACGCTCACCGCGGCCGCCCGTGACGCCGGAGCGATCGCCTACCGGGTCGGCGCGGTCACCGACGACGCCGACGAGCTGCGCGCCACCATCGAGGACCAGCTGATCCGCGCGGACCTGCTGGTCACCACGGGCGGCGTCAGCGTCGGCGCGTACGACGTCGTCAAGGAGGCGCTGTCCGGCGTCGGCGGTCTCACCGGCGCCGCAGAGGCCACCGACGAGTCCGCCGACGACGAGGGCGAGCGGCCCCGGGCGGGGGTCGACTTCCGCAAGCTCGCCATGCAGCCGGGCAAGCCCCAGGGCTTCGGCTCGATCGGCCCCGACCGCACCCCCCTGCTGGCCCTGCCCGGCAACCCCGTCTCCTCGTACGTCTCCTTCGAGCTGTTCGTACGCCCCGCGATCCGTACGCTCATGGGCCTCAAGGACGTGCACCGCCCGCGCGCGCGCGCCGAGCTGCGCGCCGACAAGGCGCTGCCGTCGCCCTCGGGGAAGCGCCAGTTCCTGCGGGGTACGTACGACCCCGACACCGGCACCGTCACCCCGGTCGGCGGTACGGGCTCCCATCTCATCGCGGCCCTCGCCCAGGCCGACGCGCTCATCGTGGTGCCCGAGGACGTCACCTCGCTGGAGCCGGGGACGGAGGCCGAAGTGGTCCTGCTCGGCTGAGTGCGCGAGGGTGGCGGTACCGTGTCGTACCACACAGTGACCGGGAGCCACAGCAATGAGCGCGCAGCAAGGACTCACACACATCGACGAGGCGGGCGCGGCTCGCATGGTCGACGTCTCCGAGAAGGACGTCACCGCGCGTACCGCCCGCGCGAGCGGCCGGGTCCTGGTCTCGCCGCGCGTCGTCGAGCTGCTTCGGGGCGAGGGCGTTCCCAAGGGAGACGCCCTGGCCACCGCCCGCATCGCGGGCATCATGGGCGCCAAGCGCACCCCCGACCTGATTCCGCTCTGCCACCCGCTGGCGGTCTCCGGGGTGAAGCTGGACCTGACCGTGGCCGACGACGCCGTCGAGATCCTGGCGACGGTGAAGACGACGGACCGCACCGGCGTCGAGATGGAGGCCCTCACCGCGGTGTCCGTGGCCGCGCTGACGGTCGTCGACATGATCAAGGCGGTCGACAAGGCGGCGGTCATCTCCGACATCCGGGTGGAGGAGAAGACCGGCGGGAAGTCGGGCGACTGGACCCGTAAGGGAGCCGGACGGTGAGCCCCCGAGGCGGCGAGGTCCACAGCCACGCCCACGCGGCCCCCCGGACCGAGGAGCGGCCCGCGCCGCGCCCGCCGCGCCGGGCCCTGGTCGTCACGGCCTCCAACCGGGCCTCGTCCGGCGTGTACGAGGACAAGGGCGGCCCGCTGCTCGCCGAGGGCCTGACGGCCATGGGCTTCGAGGTCGACGGCCCCCGGGTCGTCCCCGACGGCGACCCGGTCGAGGCGGCCCTGCGCGACGGCGTGGCCGCCGCGTACGACGTCATCCTCACCACCGGCGGCACCGGCGTCTCGCCCACCGACCGCACCCCCGACGCCACCCGCCGGGTCCTCGACTACGAGATCCCCGGCATCCCGGAGGCGATCCGGGCGCACGGACTGGCGAAGGTCCCCACGGCCGCGCTGTCCCGTGGGCTCGCCGGAGTCGCGGGCGGCCGCACCCTGATCGTCAACCTGCCGGGGTCGACCGGAGGGGTGCGGGACGGCCTCGCCGTCCTCGGCCGGATCCTGCCGCACGCGGTCGACCAGCTCCACGGCGGCGACCACCCCAGACCGGCGGGGCCGACGGGGCCGACGGGAACAGCGGGCCCCACGGGGAGCCCCAACTGAACGCGCCGGCCTGGCCCGTGGTCCTGACGGACGGTGATGTCACCCTCCGCCCGATAAGACTGCGCGACCAGCGGGCCTGGCGGGAGGTGAACCGGCGCAACCGCGACTGGCTGCGCCCCTGGGAGGCGACGATCCCGCCGCCCGCCCCAGGCGCCCCGCTCGCCCAGCGCCCCACGTACCGCCAGATGGTCCGCCATCTGCGGGCGGAGGCCAACGCCGGCCGGATGCTGCCGTTCGTGATCGAGTACCGGGGCGCGCTCGTCGGCCAGCTGACGGTCGCCGGGATCACCTGGGGCTCGATGTGCTCGGGCCACGTCGGGTACTGGGTCGACCGTGATGTCGCCGGCCGCGGAGTGATGCCGACGGCCGTCGCCCTCGCCGTCGACCACTGCTTCCGGTCCGTCGGGCTGCACCGCATCGAAGTCTGTATTCGCCCGGAGAACGGGCCGAGCCGCCGGGTCGTCGAAAAACTCGGATTCCGCGACGAGGGACTGCGTCCCCGCTATCTCCACATCGACGGTGCGTGGCGTGACCATCTGGTGTTCGCGCTGACCGTCGAGGAAGTCCCGGAGGGACTGCTGCGCCGCTGGCACCAGGCACGGTCCCCGCATCATGGGAAATGAAATAACTGTTCGAATTTATGTGCCATGTGAGCACTCGGCGATCTGAAGAATCACAAAAAAGTTCAGTGATATCAGCCAGATCGTGCGACACACCGCGCCAATTGGCCGATGCCCTCGCGCGGATCCCTCTACGGTGTGATGCGTGAGCAGCAGCGGCCTCATCTACGCAGTCATCGTCGGGGCCTGGGCCGCCTACTTGGTGCCGATGTGGCTCCGCAGGCAGGACGAGCTCAACGAAGCCCGTCCGACGGAACGCTTCAGCACGGCCATCCGGCTTCTGTCCGGACGGGCGGGAATGGAGCGCCGGTACGCCAAGGAGCTGCGCGAGCGCGCCACCGAGGAGGAGGCGGTCGCCGACGTCGACCCGGATGCCGAGACGGACCGATTCAGTTCCGTCGACGTCCGGGCCTTCGCCGCGCCTCCGGCCCGTACGGAAGCCCGTATGCGCCCGCCCGCGGCCCCCGACTCGAACGGCCCGTCGGCCTCGCCCGTCACGCCGGCCCCGCGTCCGTCCGCCACGCCGGCCCCGCGTCCGTCCGCCACGCCCGCCCCGCGTCCGAACGGCGCGGCCGCCGCGCGCGCCCGGCGCTCGAAGGTCCTCGCCCGTCGCCGGCGCACCACCGTGATCCTCTTCCTCGCCTTCACGCTGGGCGCGGTCGTCGCGGCGGTCGGCGGGCTCGGCTTCCTCTGGGCGCCCGCCGCCCCGGCCGTCCTGCTCAGCGCGTACATCGTGCATCTACGCGCGCAGGAGCGCCGCCGCTTCGTGTACGTGATGGACCGGCGCCGGGCGGAGGCCGCGGCGCAGCGCCTGCGCGAGAGCCGCCCGCGCCGCCAGGCCCCGCCCGTCGCCGCGGAACCGGACGAGGAGCCCGAGGTCCGCCCCGAGCCCGAACCGGTGCTCTCCCCCCAGGAGGCCGGCCGTCGCGCGCTCGTCGAGCAGACGGACCACGCCGAATGGGTGGACCAGCAGCGCGACCGCGGCCCGGCCCGCGGCGACAGCTGGGAACCGGTCCCGGTCCCCCTGCCGACGTACGTCACCGCCCCGGTCGCCCCGCGCGCCACCAGCGGCATCGACGTCACCGACCCGGAGACGTGGAGCTCGGCCCGCTCCTCCACGGCCGATCCCACCGCACCGGCCGTGCCGGCCTCGCGCCAGCGCACCACCCCGCCCCGCCGCGCCCGCGACCGCGGTCGCACCCCCCTCTTCGACCAGTACGCGGACGAGGACCGGCCGCGCGCGGCCAACGAGTGAGACCACGGGCGGAGACCGTGGAGCAACGGATTTCCGAGCACCCCGATCGGGGTGCTAAGGTTTCACTCGTTGCAAGGGCCTGTGGCGCAGACTGGTAGCGCACCTCGTTCGCATCGAGGGGGTCAGGGGTTCAAATCCCCTCAGGTCCACAACAGTCAGAGTCCCTGTCGGAGAGATCCGGCAGGGGCTTTGTCGTTTCTTGAGGGGGCACCGTATGACGCCGCAGGGAAGTATCACGGTGGAGCACATGGACGGCTCGGCCGCGGAACGGGCCGAGGACGCGTTCAGGCTGATCTACGCCGACGTGTTCGCGGAACCGCCGTACAACGAGACCGCTGACGACGTCGCGGCCGCCTTCCGGCGTTTTCGCTCCTGGACCCGCAAGCGCGCTTTCCGCGCCGCCCTGGCCCGTACCGGGGACGGCGAGCCGGTCGGCATGGCGTACGGCTGGCCGGTCCCGCCCGACACGGGGTGGTGGGACGAACTGACCGAGCCCGTGCCCGACGACATGCGGCGCGAGGACGGGCACCGCACCTTCGGCCTCATGGAACTCGCCGTACGCGGGCCCTGGCGCGGGCAGGGTGTCGCGCGGCGTCTGCACGAGACCCTGCTCAACTGCGTCGAGGCCGAACGGGTGCTGCTGAACGTCCACCCGGACAGCAAGGCGGCGTCGGCCGCCTACCGGGCGTGGGGCTACCTCAAGATCGGCGAGGCGCGCCCGTGGGAGGGCCCGGACCTCTATGACGTCATGCTGCTCGACCTGCGCACATGACGACCACCCGGGGTGAGGTGAGTTGCCGCCCCGGGACCGCTTAGCCTCTACCGGTCCGCCTGGCCTCGGGCGGTTCCAGGGAGGGATGTTCATGCGGCAGCGGAGAGCGGGCAGCGGGCTGAGGGTCGCGTCATGGGTACTGGTGCCACTCGGGCTGGCCCTGATGCTGGGAGGCATCGGGTACTTCTTCACGAACTACCAGGGGGCCACCGTCAAGAGCGAGGCGATGGAGCCCACGTACGCCCCGGGCGACCGGCTGGTCATCGAGCGCATCGACGCGGGCGAGATACGCAGGGGTGATGTCGTACTCGTCGAGGTGCCCGATCGCTATCAGGGCGGACCGGTCCTGCAGCGGGTGATCGGGATGGGCGGCGATCACGTGGTGTGCGACGGAAAGCGGATCACGGTGAACGGGAAGCCGGTCGACGAACCGTACGTGATGCGCGGCGAAGTGAACCCGGCGACCGGACCGTACGACGTGCGGGTGCCGGACGGGCGGCTCTTCCTGCTGGGCGACCACCGGTGGAACTCGAACGACTCGCGGTTCTTCCTCGACGACCAGTCGGGCAGCGTCGCGGCCTCCGGGGTGATCGGGCGGGTGAACAGGGGTTTCACCATGCCGGCGGTGCTGCTGTCGCTCGGGGCCCTCGGGCTCGTACTGACCCTGGTCGGGATCGGCCTGGGGATCGGGGGGTACGTGGCCGGGCGGGCCGGGAAGCGTGACGTTCACCGACCGGAGCCCGTGGGGTGGGCGTCGTCGTAGCGGCGCCGGTTGGCGTTGATCTCCTCCCGGTGGGTGGTGGCCCATGCGCCGAGGGCGGCGACGGCGTCCAGCAAGGTGGTGCCGAGGCCGGTCAGCGTGTACTCGACGCGTGGAGGAACGCTGGCGTGGACGGTGCGGGTCACCAGACCGTCGCGTTCGAGCTGCCGCAGTGTCAGCGTGAGCATGCGCTGGGAGATGCCGGTGACGGCGCGGTGGAGCTCGCCGAAGCGCAGGGTGCGGTCGCCGAGTTGTCCGATGACGAGGATGCTCCATTTGTCGCCGATCAGGGCGAGGATCCGCAGCACCTGTCGGCACACGTCCTCGTCCGTCTCTTCCGGCTCTTCCGTGAACGGCGCGTTGTTCCGGGGAGCCAATGGTTACCTCCGTGTGCGTTACGGACAGCAATGTGCCGTCTTGTCCCCTTGCTCATGGTGACGAACCATGGGGCTACGAACAAAGCGTAAGCAGGGGAGAGGAACTGTCGTGGGGAAGACGCTCGTTGTTGTCGGTGCGGGCCCGGGGCTGGGTATGGGGGTGGCTCGCGCGTTCGGCCGTAACGGCTTCCGGGTCGGGCTGATCGCGCGTGCCAAGGACAAGCTGGACGCGCTGGTGGACGAACTGGCCGGGCTGGGCGTCACGGCCGCCGCCTTCCCCGCCGACATCCGCGACCGCGCCGCCCTGACCGCCGCTCTCGACCAGGTGAGGAGCACGCTGGGGCCGGTCGACGTCCTTGAGTTCAGCCCCAGCCCGACCGGGCCGATCACGCACGCCGCGCAGACCACGGTCGCCTCCGTCACCGCCCAGTTCGAGCTGCACGTGCTGGGCGCCGTGACCGCCGTGGAGCGGGTGCTGCCGGACATGCGGGCCAGGGGCGAGGGAACGCTGCTGCTGACCACCGGCGTTTCCTCGACCGTCCCGGCACCCTTCCTGGCCAACGTCGGGATGGCCATGGCCGGTCTGCGCAACTGGGCGTACGGCCTGCACGCGGAACTCGGACCCGAGGGGGTCCATGTCGCCACGGTGACGATCGCCTCCGGCATCGTCCCGGACGGCGGCGAGACCGATCCCGACACCATCGGAGCCCGGTACTACCGCCTGTACCAGCGGCGCGACCGTGCCGAAGAAGTCATCGGCGACCTGGACGCCTTCCGTGCCCTCGTCGCCGGGGCGGGTGCGCACGGCGGATGACCGGCGAGCACGTCACCCCCTAGGGGCGTCAGCCCCAGCGGGCCAGCAGCGCGCCGCAGTACGTGTCGACGCCCATCAGGGGCGGCGGGGGCAGGGTCGGCTGTATCGCGCGGACCTGGCGGGCGACTTGGGGCGACCACTGGCGCAGGGGGAGCCAGCCGGCGACATGGGCCTGCTGGCGGTCGGTGCCGGGGCGGCCGGCGCCGCCGACGTCGTGGCGGACGCGGGAGCGCAGGCGGCGGCGCTGGACCACGTGCTCGGTGAAGGTGGCGGCGACGGCGCGCAGGTCCTCGGGGGTGAACACGGTGGGGAGCCCCGGGGTGCCCTGGTAGAGGCAGAGGAAGTCGATGTCGATCAGGGCGTGGGTCACGTCCTCGGGGACGGTGACGGGGGCGTACGCGGGGCGGTAGTACGAGCCGTCCGTCGTGGGCGACCCGGTCGCCGTCCAGCCCTCGTACACGCGGCCGAAGCTCGGCCAGTACGGCCAGGTCGCCACGCCGCCGGTGACGGTCAGGTCGCCGTGGAGGGCGCGGGCCATCGCGGCGGCGCGCTCGATGTGGTCCTCGTCGCCGGTGACGGCGGCCAGTTGGACGAGGGTGCGGCCCATCGCCAGGAACTCGTTGGTGGGCAGTTCGGCGCCCGCGAAGGAGACGGGCTCGTCGGGCAGCCAGCGGTAGAAGCCCCGGCCGTCGGCGGTCGTGCCCCACTGCTCGTCGTGGGCGCGCACCGCGCGGATCACCGCGTCGAGGTAGCCGTCCAGGCGGGGGCGTACGGACGCGGGCACCGCGTCCGGCTGCTCCCGGGCGAGGCGGACCAGCCCGGCGATCGGGTACGTGATCATGCCGGTCTGGGCGGCGAGGGCCACCATCGCAGGGCGCGGGGTGTAGCTGCCCGGGGCGGCGGTCGCGGTCGCGCCTCCGGTCGCGTCGGTGTTCAGCAGCCGGGCGGTGACGCCGCTGCGCTGCTCGTAGGCCTCGTAGACCGCGCGGTCCGCCCGGCGGGGATGGGCGGGGTCGAGGCTCAGGTCGGGGACGGTGAACGGCTTGTCGCGCCGGCCGCCGCCGACGGTGAGGGAGAACCGGCCCTCGGGCCCCGGCCCGACGGTCACCCGGATGTTCTGGGTGTGCGGCGGACAGACCGTCACTTCGAGCGCCGGGCGCCCCTCGGTGTCCGGTACGACGGCCGTCGTGGCCGTGAACTTGCCGGCCGTGCTCCACACCGGGCGGCTGCGGCCGCGGTGGTCCGCGATGCCTCGTACGTCGTCGCGGGCGGCCAGCACCTGGTCGATCAGCTCGGCGAGGCGCTCGGCGTAGCGGGGGTCGCCGGTGCGCTCGGCCATCATCACGTAGCCCTGCATGCGCCAGGACGTGCCCCAGCCGATGACCCCCGCCTCGTTGTCGGGGGGAACGCCCGGTCCTGAGACTCCCGTCAGCCGGTTCTCTATCTCGTGGAAGTACCGGGTGCCCGCGCGGTGCAGCCTCGATCTCCGTCTTGTTGTTGTCATCGGACGAGTATGCGACGGTCTGTCGCCGCGTCAGGAACGGGTGCGCCGGGGAGCGGCCGGCGGGACGTGCGCCCCGCCGGCCGGGTGTCGGTCCGTCAGGACGCCTGCGCCTTGTCGTACAGCGCCTTCGCGTCATTGCCGAAGTACGGGCCGAACATCCGGTTCGGCAGGAAGGTGTAGCCGAAGCTGTTCACCGATACCTGGAGCCCGGTGCCGGTCGCCTCGCTGAAGCCGGTGAACCAGGGGCCGCCGCTGGAGCCGCCCGTCATGTTGCAGCCGAGGCTGTGGTCCTGGGAGAAGAGGAAGTCCTTGGAGGAGTTCCCCGAGCAGTAGATCAGCTTGGTGCCGTCGTACGGCGACGCCGCCGGGAAGCCGAAGGCGTACATCTGCTTGTTGTAGCCGCCGTTGAACTGGATGCCCTGCGCGCCGGTGACCGAGGTGAGCTTCTGGCCGTTCAGCGGTGCGACGACCGCCGCGCCGATGTCGTAGTTGATGTCCTCGCTCGCCTCCCACTGCGGGGTGGTGAGCGTCTTCGAGGCGGCCCACTGGCCGTAGGGCGCGCTGCCGTTCGCGTAGGCGGGCACGAAGACCCAGTTGGTGTGCCAGCTGCCCTGGTACTTGACGCAGTGCCCGGCCGTGATCACCGTGCTCGCGTTCTGGCTGGTCACGGCGTTGCCGGAGCAGGACGCGGTACGTCCCTGGAACGTGAAGAACACCCGTCCCGAGGTCTTCACGACCGCCCCGCCGCCGGTCCACGGGCCGCCCGCCTGAGGGAAGGCGGTGGGGGCGATGGTCGTCGGGGCGCCGGACGGCTTCGGAGCCTTGAGGGTCTTCAGCGCGCCGGGAGTGAGCGACAGGTCGAGCGGAGTGGCGGCGCGCATGCGCCCGGCGGTCCAGAAGGTGGCCGCCTTCCGCTGTTCCGCGGCCGACGGGGCGTGCGTCGGAACCGGTGCGGGGGTGGCCGCCGTGGCCGTGGACAGGCCCGTCGTGAGCAGGGCGGTGACGGCTAACAGGATGCCTGCGGCTGTGCGATGGCGTCTCACGCATGTCTCCTTCTGCCGGGGCAGGGTGGGGGATGGAGCGGTGCGGATCGGCGTACGTACGTGAGGGCAGCGTGCCAGAAGGTGGCGGGCTTGTCAGGAGCGCGTCAGCAGCTGCGTCGGCGGCCGGCGCGAGCGCGTCGCGGTGCGCGAGCGCCGTGCGTGAGCGGCTTGTGCGGGCTGCCGGCGTGCGTGGCTCGTGCGAACTGCCTACGTGAGCGGCTTCGCGAAGCAGCGGCTGTTCTCGTACTCCCGGTAGTAGCCGAACTTCGCGCACGGCTCGTACCCGCTCGACGTGTACAGCCCGATCGCCTCCGGCTGCATGGTCCCCGTCTCCAGCACCATCCGGGTCCGGCCGGCCTCGCGCGCGTCCTCCTCCAGGGCCGCCAGGATGCGCCGGGCCAGGCCGAGGCCGCGCGCCTCCGGGATCACGTACATCCGCTTGAGCTCGGCGTCGCCGTCCGCGTACCCCTCGTCGTTCTCGTCCTGGGTGCGCCAGCCTCCGGTGGCGACCGGGCGGTCCAGCGCGTCGTACGCGAGCAGATAGAGCCCGTGCGGGCGGGCGAACATCGACGGGTCGAGCGGTGTGAGATCGCCCCCGTCGCCGTAACGCGCGGCGTATTCGAGCTGTACCTGGTCGTTGAGTTTCACCGCGTCGGGGTGGTCGTAGGCGATCGGCCGTATATGCATACCGACAATCGTACATCTATGCACATCCGGGGTCTCGGATATGGTGCCGGGATGCTCACTGTGACCAGCGTCAACGTTAACGGTCTGCGCGCCGCCGCGAAGAAGGGTTTTGTGGAGTGGCTGGCGGAGACCTCCGCCGATGTCGTATGCCTCCAGGAGGTACGGGCCGAGGCCCACCAGCTCCCCGACGAGGTGCGCGACCCCGACGGCTGGCACGTGGTCCATGTCCCCGCCGCCGCCAAGGGGCGCGCGGGTGTCTCCGTCTACACCCGCCGCGAGCCGGACGCGGTCCGCGTCGGATTCGGCAGCGCGGAGTTCGACGGCAGCGGGCGCTACGTCGAGGTCGACCTGCCCGGCGTCACGGTGGCCAGCCTCTATCTCCCGTCCGGTGAGGTCGGCACCGAGCGGCAGGACGAGAAGATCCGGTTCATGGACGAGTTCCTGCCGTATCTGAAGGGCCTGAAGGAGCGCGCGGCCGGCGAGGGCCGCGAGGTCGTGGTCTGCGGTGACTGGAACATCGCCCACCAGGAGGCCGACCTCAAGAACTGGAAGGGCAACAAGAAGAACTCCGGGTTCCTCCCGGAGGAGCGCGAGTGGCTGGGCCGGGTCTACGACGAGGCCGGCTACGTCGACGTCGTCCGCGCGATGCACCCCGAGCAGGAGGGGCCGTACTCCTGGTGGTCCTACCGGGGCCGTGCCTTCGACAACGACACCGGCTGGCGCATCGACCTGCTCGTCGCGACGCCCGGGCTCGCCGGTGCGTGCGTGAAGGCGTACGTGGAGCGGGCGGCGAGCCACGGCGAGCGGTGGAGCGACCACGCGCCGGTCACGGCGGTCTTCGAACGCTGAGCGGCTGAGGATCCGTCAGTGCCCGCGTGAATGGCGGACTTTGGTGCGTGACGCCCCGGACACGGTCCGGCAGGCTGAGGGGGCATGCGACCCCCTCGCGTGCGTATCGTCATGGCCGCCCTCCTCGGCGTCCTCGGCCTCCTGTGCCTGCCGGGCGCTCCGGGCGCCCCTGCGGTGGCGGCCCCCGCGCCGCCCGGCACCCCCGACGTCCTTCTCACCGACCAGGCATCCAAGCGGATCCTGCTCCTCGACGGCGCGCGGGTCGGCTGGGATCCGGCCACCGACCCGTCGGCCGTGAAGTGGGCCTTCTCGCCGCTCGGGGACGCCCGATACGCCGACCTGCGGCCGGCCGTCAGCTGGGTCCACCCGGACGAGGCGAAGGTGCGCACGCACCGGGGCCGGACCTACGTCCTGACCACGGCCTCGTACGGCTTCGCCGCCGTCGTCGAGTACCCCTCCGGAAGGCGCTACTGGGGCGGCACGCTCTCGCCCGGCACCATCCGGCACAACCCGCACAGCATCGAGCTGCTGCCCGACGGCAATGTCGCCGTCGCCGGGAGCACCGGCGACGTGGTCCGGCTCTACGCGGCCTCGCAGGGCCCGGGTGAGGTGCCGTTCGCCTCGTACACCCTGGACGACGCGCACGGGCTCCAGTGGGACCCGGAGCGCCGGGTGCTGTGGGCCCTCGGCGGGGACCGGCTGGTCGCGCTCAGGGCGGGCGGTACGGCCGCGAGGCCGACGCTCGGCGTGGCGTACGAGATCCCGCTGCCCACGCCGCACGGGCACGATCTGTTCCAGGTCGCTGGGCGGCCCGACCGGCTGTGGGTGACGACCGGGACGGAGGTCCTCCAGTACTCCAAGAGCCGGAAGGCGTTCGTCCGGGATTTCGCCGGCGCCGCGGACATCAGCCGGGCGAACGTCAAGGCGGTGGGGAACGACCCGGTGACGGGGCGGGTGGCGTCCACCGTGCCGGAGAGCGGTCTCGAAGAGACCTGGTGGACGCGGAATGTGACCGTCCATCGTCCGGGCGGGACGTACCGGCTGGTCAACGGCGGTATCTACAAGGCGCGGTGGTGGCTGCCCGTGCGGGTGTGAGGGCGGCGGCGCGGGTGCCGACGGCAGCGTGCGGGGATACGGGCGGCGTGCGCGGACGGCAGCGTGCGGGACGACGGCGGCGGGCGCGCCTCGCGCTCAGGACGGCTCCCGCAGCCGCCTGTCCAGTGCCATCGACAGCTCCGCCTCCACCACGCTCTTCGCCAGCGGCCGCAGCCGCTGGATGTCCTTCTCCTCGGCGTGGCTGCGCAGCAGCGCGGTGAACAGCTCCGCCAGCGCGTCCGCGTGCGCGCGCACCTCGCGCCCGGCCGCCAGCACCGCGGCGAGCGGGACGCCCTCCTTCACCAGGGCCGCCGAGACGTCCAGCAGGCGTCGGCTGATGTGGACGATCTCGTCGCCGTCGGGGGCGAGGTAGCCGAGGTCGAGGGCGGTGGCGAGGTTCTCCGGGGTGACCTCGCCCTCGAAGTAGTCGGCGAGCTCCTCCGGGGTGAGGCGTACGGGGGTCTCCTCGCTCGGTTCGCCGAGGCCCAGGACCTCGCCGACGTCCCGGCCGCTTTCGATGGTGGCGGCGAGATCGGCGATGCCGCTGAGGGTGTGGCCGCGCTCCAGCATGGCCGCGATGGTGCGCAGCCGGGCCAGGTGGTGGTCGTCGTACCAGGCGATACGGCCCTGGCGGCGGGGCGGCGGGATCAGACCCCGCTCGCGGTAGAAGCGCAGGGTGCGCACCGTGATGCCGGCTGCCTCGGCCAGCTCCTCCATGCGGTACTCGCGTCCTTCTGCCACAGCGGAAGCCTATGTTGTACCGCCGGTAACTTGTGGGGTCCTACCCCTACCGCTTGGTATGGAGAGGCTCTAGTCTCCCCATCGTGCCAGTGATTACTGGCGTGGTTGAGTGTGATTGAGGCGTTCGGGAGGCGGCGGCAGCATGGGCCAGCAGCACGAGCACGTACGCGTGGCGGTGATCGGATCCGGTTTCGGCGGCCTCGGCGCCGCCGTCCGGCTGCGCCGCGAGGGGATCACCGACTTCGTCGTCCTGGAACGGGCGGACTCGGTCGGCGGGACCTGGCGGGACAACAGCTATCCGGGGTGCGCCTGCGACGTACCGTCCCATCTCTACTCGTTCTCGTTCGCCCCCAACCCCGACTGGCCGCGCACCTTCTCCGGCCAGGAGCACATACGCGCGTATCTGGAGCACGTCACCGACGTCTTCGGGCTCCGCCCGCACATCCGCTTCCGCCACGAAGTGACGATGATGCGCTGGGACGGCGACGAGCTGCGCTGGGAGATCGAGACCTCGGGCGGCACACTCACCGCCGATGTCGTGGTCTCGGCCACCGGGCCGCTCTCCGACCCGAAGATCCCCGAGATCCCCGGTCTCGCCGAATTCCCCGGCAAGGTCTTCCACTCGGCCCGCTGGGACCACGACTACGACCTGCGCGGCAAGCGCGTCGCGATGATCGGCACCGGCGCCTCCGCCATCCAGATCGTGCCCGCGATCCAGCCCGAGGTGGGCCGGCTGACGCTGTTCCAGCGCACCCCGCCGTGGGTCCTGCCGCGCATGGACCGGCGCATCAGCGGGGTGGAGCGCTGGCTGCACCGGCAGCTGCCGTTCACCACCGCCGCGCGCCGTGGACTGCTCTGGGGCATAAGGGAGTTGCAGGTCAGCGCGTTCACCAAGCGGCCGAACGAGCTCAAGCTCATCGAGTCGCTCGCCAAGGCCAACATGCGCAAGGCGATCAAGGACCCGGCGCTGCGGGCCAAGCTGACGCCGTCGTACCGCATCGGCTGCAAGCGGTGCCTGCTGTCCAGCGAGTACTACCCGGCGCTCGCACAGTCCAACGTGGACGTGGTCGCCAGTGGCCTCACGGAGATCCGGGGCTCGACGCTCGTCGCCGCCGACAGCACCGAGACCGAGGTCGACGCGATCATCTTCGGTACCGGGTTCCACGTCACCGACATGCCGATCGCCGAGCGGGTCGTGGGCGCGGAGGGGCAGACGCTCGCCGAGGCGTGGAAGGGCGGAATGCAGGCGCTGCGCGGGGCGACCGCCGCCGGATTCCCCAACTGGATGACGATCATCGGCCCCAACACGGGCCTCGGGAACAGCTCGATGATCCTGATGATCGAGTCGCAGCTGAACTACATGGCCGACTACATGCGCCAGCTCGGCGTCCTCGGCGGGCGGGTGGCGCTCGGCGCCCGGCCGTCGGCCGTCGGCGCCTGGAACCGCCGCGTACAGGAACGCATGAAGCGCACGGTGTGGAACACGGGCGGCTGCACCAGCTGGTACCTGGACGCGAGCGGCCGTAACACCACCGTCTGGCCCGGTACGACCGGGGAGTTCAGACGGCACACCCGCGAAGTGGACCTCGCGGAGTACGAGGTCATCCGCGCGCCGCGCGACGCACGCAAGGCCGGGCGTGTCGCAGAGGAGGCCGTGAAGTGAGCCGCCTGCTCCAGCGCGGCGGCGGCGAGCCGGCGCCGCCCGTCGCCACCCGCGAACTGACCGCCGTCTCCGCCGACGGCGCCCGCGTCCATGTGGAGCTGTACGGCCCCGAGGGCGCGCCCGCCGTCGTGCTCTCGCACGGCTGGACGTGCTCGACGCAGTTCTGGACCGCGCAGATCCGGGACCTGGCCGCCGATCACCGCGTGATCGCGTACGACCAGCGCGGGCACGGCCGTTCGCCCGCCGCCTCCAAGGACGGACACAGCACCCGGGCGCTGGCCGACGATCTGGAGGCCGTGCTCACCACCGCGCTCGAACCCGGCACCAGGGCGGTGCTGGCCGGGCACTCCATGGGCGGTATGACGCTGATGGCGGCCGCCGGACGGCCGAAGTTCACCGAGCACGCGGCCGCCGCGCTGCTGTGCAGCACCGGCAGCTCACGACTGGTCGCCGAATCGCTGGTCCTGCCGATGCGCCCCGGGGCCGTACGCACCCGCCTCACGCGCGCGATCCTCGGCTCGCGCGCACCGCTCGGCCCGGTCACTCCGCTCTCCCGGCGGATCCTGCGGTACGGGACGATGGGGCCCGGCTCGGCACCGGAGCGGGTCGCCGAGTGCGCCCGTATCGTGCACGCCTGCCCGCGCCCCACCCGGGTGGCCTGGGCGCACGTGCTCGCCGAGCTCGATCTCGACGCGGGCGTAAGGGAGTTGAACGTGCCCACGGCCGTCATCGCGGGCACCGCCGACCGGCTCACCCCGCTCGTCCACGCCCGCGCGCTGGCCGCCGCGCTGCCCGAGTGCGTGGGGCTCACGGAGCTCACAGGCATGGGGCACATGACCCCGGTGGAGGCCCCGGAGGCGGTCAGCGCGAAGATCCGTGAACTCGTCGACGTACATCTGAAGCCGGAGGAGAAAGCAGCATGAGCAGGGTCAGCCTCGAAGGGCAGGTCGCCGTCGTCACAGGTGCGGCGCGCGGGGTCGGTGAGCTGCTGGCCCGCAAGCTGTCGGCGCGCGGCGCGAAGGTCGCGCTCGTCGGCCTGGAGCCGGACGAGCTCAAGAAGGTCGCGGGCCGGCTGCACGCCGACTGCGACCACTGGTACGCGGACGTCACCGACCACGAGGCGATGGCGCGGGTCGCCCAGGAGGTCAAGGAGCGCTTCGGCAAGGTCGACATCGTCGTCGCCAACGCGGGCGTGGCGTCGGGCGGGCCGTTCGCCGAGTCCGACCCGGCGGCGTGGCGGCGGGTCATCGAGGTCAACCTCATCGGTGGCGCGGTCACGGCCCGCGCGTTCCTGCCGGTGCTGATGGAGAGCAGGGGCTACTTCCTCCAGATCGCCTCGCTCGCCGCGATCACCCCGGCGCCGATGATGACGGCGTACTGCGCGTCCAAGTCGGGCGTCGAGGCCTTCGCGCACAGTCTGCGGGCCGAGGTCGGCTACAAGGGAGTGGGGGTCGGGGTCGGCTATCTCTCCTGGACGGACACGGACATGGTGCGCGGCGCCGACCAGGACGAGGTGATGCGCGAACTGCGGCAGCGGCTGCCGTGGCCGTCGAACCGTACGTATCCGCTCGGGCCGGCGGTGGACCGGATCGTCGCCGGGATCGAACGGCGCTCGGCGCATGTGTACGCGCAGTGGTGGCTGCGCGGGATGCAGTCGGTGCGCGGATATCTGCCGGGGCTGATCGCGACGGTCGGGCAGCGCGAGATGCGGCGCTTCGAGCCGCGGCTGGGCGGGGTCGGCAAGGGGTTGGTGGGTGCGGGCGGGGCGGCTGACGAGCACGAACGTGAGGGGCGCGCGGAGGTCCGTACGGAGCGTCATTGATCGAAATGCGCGGTATGTCCGTGCATGCCAGGCTGGTCGAGGCCGAGGGGGCCGACACGGCTCCCTCCCCTCTCACACCCCTCTAGGAGTGGACCAGATGGGCATTCAGGACCAGTTCAAGGACAAGGCGGAGCAGCTCAGGCAGCAGCAGGCGAAGCAGAAGCAGGGCAACGCGAAGCCGGAACCGTCGCGCTCCCAGCCGCGCTCCCCGCAGGAGCGCACGAAGCAGCGGCCGCAGCAGATGACCGACGAGCAGCGCCGCCTCCAGCAGGAGGAGCAGGACCGCTTCGACCAGGACTACGACGCCTGACGTCCGCGGCTGACGAAAGGGGCGCACCCCGTGCACGGGGTGCGCCCCTTTCGTATCCGCCATGGCCTCCGGCCGAGTTGATGCCCCACACGCGACGCGAAGCCGCCGGCGAGCGGGGGGCCGGGTCCTCGGGTCCGGCGACTCGGAGGTCTGCGGCGCCACACGTGGCGGAGGTCGGGGCCGTGCTCGGGCCTTTCCGCGGCGCACATGGCGGCGGGGGCGGGGCGCAGCGAAGCTGCCGCGAGCGGGGCCGGGGCGGCGGAAGTCAAGGCTGCGCTCCGGCCTTTCCGCGCCGCACATGCCGGCGGTGCCCACACGCGGCGCGAAGCTGCCGCGAGCGGGGGGCCGGGGGCGGCAGCCCCCTTGTCCCGTCAGGGTTTCGGGAAGGGGCGGGGAGGGGCAACTCCCCCTACCCGCCGGCCCGCTGCCCGCCCGGCCGGCGCGGCGCAACCGGGGTCCGGGAAGACGCGGCGCAACCGGGGTCCGGGACCGGGGTCCGGGGGCGAAGCCCCGGGCAATCAGCCGCGCGGTGGCAGCTTCGGGCGGCGCAGGTCCGGGACCGACTCGTAGCCGGGAGGGCGCGACACCGGGTACTGCTTCAGGCGGTCCAGGGCGACGCGGACCGCGGCTTCCAGGTCGGTGCGTTTGCCCTCGGCCCAGTCCAGCGGGGGGCGTTCGGCGTGGATGTCGGGTTCGACGCCGTGGTTCTCGACGGACCAGCCGTACTCGTCGAACCACGCCGCGTTCATCGGCACCGTGATCACCGTGCCGTCCCCCAGCCGGTGCCGGCCGGTCATGCCGACGACCCCGCCCCAGGTGCGCTGGCCCACCACCGGGCCGAGGCCCAGCAGCCGGAACGCCGCCGTGATCATGTCGCCGTCGGACGAGGTCGCCTCGTCGGCGAGCGCGACGACGGGGCCGCGCGGCGCGTTGGACGTGTACGAGACGGGCTGGGCGTCGCGCGTCAGGTCCCAGCCGAGGATCTTGCGGGTGAGCTTCTCTATGACCAGCTCGCTGATGTGGCCGCCCGCGTTGCCGCGTACGTCCACGATCAGCGCGGGACGGGACATCTCGCCGCGCAGATCGCGGTTGAACTGTGCCCAGCCGGAGCCGCCCATGTCCGGGATGTGCAGGTACCCGCACTCGCCGCCGCTGATCTCCCGTACGACCGCACGGCGTTTGGCCACCCAGTCCTGGTAGCGCAGCGGCCGCTCGTCGACGAGCGGGATGATCGCGACCCGCCGGGCCCGCCCCTCGCCCTCGGACGGCTCGAAGGTCAGCTCCACGGTCGTCCCGCCCGCGGCCGCGAGCAGCGGGTAGGGACCGGTCACCGGATCCACGGGCCGCCCGTCCACATGCGTGAGTACGGCACCTTCGCGGATGCCCGTACCGGCCAGCGGGGAGCGCGCCTTGGAGTCGGAGGACTCGCCGGGCAGGATGCGCCGGACGACCCAGCCTTCCTCCCGGTGGATCAGGTTGGCGCCCAGCAGGCCCATCGCCCGCTGGTAGTGCGGCGGGCCCTCGTTGCGCCGCGCGGGAGTGACGTACGCGTGCGAGGTGCCGAGCTCCCCGAGGACCTCGCGCAGCAGATCCGCGAACTCGTCTGGGGACGCGACCCGTTCGACCAGGGGCCGGTACTGGTCCAGCACCGCGTTCCAGTCGATGCCGCACATGTCCGGCTCCCAGAAGTACGCGCGGATGAGCCGCCCGGCCTCCTCGTACGCGCACCGCCACTCGGCCGCCGGGTCGACGTGGTGCATGATCCGGCGCAGATCGAGATAGACGGTCGAGTCGCTGTCGCCCGACTCGGTCGCGGGCACCGCACGCAGTTCGCCGTCGTCGACGAGCACGAGCCGCGTACCGTCGCCGCTGACCGAGAACCAGTCAAGGTGCTGGACGAGTTCGGTCTTGCGGGCCTTGGTGATGTCGAAGTGCTCCAGGGTCGGCCGGGTCGAGGGGTCGGCGGGGTTGGCGAAGGTCTCGCCGAGCGCGCCCGAGATCGGCCAGCGCAGCCAGACGAGCCCGCCGCCGCTGACCGGATGCAGGGCCGAGTACTTCGACGCGGAGACCGGGAAGGGGGTGACCCGGCTCTCCAGCCCCTCCACCTCCACCATCGCGGCGCCCTCGCCGGCCTCGGCCTCCGCCGGATCCAGCCCGCCCGCCGCCGGCCGCCCGTCCGGGAGCAGTGCGAAGGGCGACGGGGTCGCCGACGACAGCGGCACCAGATACGGGCGGCAGCCCAGCGGGAACGACAGGTCCCCGGTGTGCACGTCGTACACCGGGTCGAAGCCCCGCCACGACAGGAACGCCAGATAGCGGCCGTCGCGCGTGAAGACCGGATTCTCGTCCTCGAAGCGCCCGTTGGTGACGTCGACGACCGTCCGGGACTCCGGCGGCCCGGTGATCCGGGCGATCTTGATCTGCCGCAGCGAACGCCCGATGCCCGGGTGCGACCAGGCCAGCCAGTTCCCGAGCGGCGAGAAGGCGAGATCGCGCACCGGGCCGTTGTCGGACCGGATCAGCTCCGTCACCTCGCCTCCCCCAGAGCCTTCGGCCTGGGAGGTGCCCCCAGACTCCTCCGTGGCGTCGACGAGCAGCAGCCGGCCGTCGTGCGAGGCGATCGCGAGGCGCTCGCCGTCCGGGGACGCGTGCATCTCCAGCACCCGGCCCAGCTCCCCGGAGGCGAGCCTGCGCGGCTCGCGGTCGCCGCTCGCGCGCGGCAGATACGCGATCTCGATCGCGTCCTCGCCCTCCGCGTCGGTGACGTACGCGACCTGCCCGCCGGTGCCCAGCATCTCGGGCAGCCGCACCCGCACCCCCGGGGTGTCGGTGATGGTCCGCGCCGGTCCGTCGCGGTGGGTGAGCCAGTACAGGCTGCCGCGTACGGTGACGGCGCTGGCCCGCCCCGTCGTGTCGACCGAGAGGCCGTTGACGTGGCTGGAGGCCGGGACCTGGTACCTGCGCCGCCCGGCGCGCGGCCCGCCGAGCCGTACGTCCAGCTTGCGCGGCTCGCCGTCCGGCCCGAGGTCCTCGACGATCCACAGGTCGCCCGCGCACTGGTAGACGACGCGGTGCCCGTCGCTGGAGGCGTGCCGGGCGTAGAAGGCGTCGTGGTCGGTGTGGCGGCGCAGGTCCGTGCCGTCGGGAAGGCAGGAGTAGAGGTTCCCGACGCCCTCGTGGTCGGAGAGGAAGGCGATCCGGCCGTCCACGAACATCGGGCAGTCCAGATGGCCGCCGATGTCCGCCAGCAGCCGCTCCCCGTGCAGCCACAGCCGGCCCGTCGCCCCACCCCGGTAGCGCTTCCACGAGGCCGGCTCGTGCGGCGGCTTGCCGGTGAGCAGGAGGGTGAGGTGCTTGCCGTCGCGGTCGGCGACCGCGATGTCGGAGACCGGTCCCCAGGGCAGGCGCGCGCCGGGGTGGCCGTCCGTGGGCAGCTTGTAGGCCCAGGAGTAGTACGAGAACGGCTGGCCGTGCGAGGAGACCGCCAGGATGTTGCCGTCCGGGTCCCAGCCGCACACCCGGGTGTCGGTCGACCCCCAGTAGCTCAGCCGCCGTGCGGGCCCGCCGTCGACCGGAGCCAGATGGATCTCGGGATCGAGGCTGCGCCAGGTCGTGTACGCGATGTGGCGCCCGTCGGGGGAGAAGCGGGGGTGGCCGACCCGGGTCCGGTCGACGGTCAGCCGCCAGCCACGGCCGGGGCGCTGACCTGCGGGAACCAGGGGGGCGACCCACAGGTCGTCCTCAGCCGCGAAGCACAGCGTGTCCTGGTGCAGATGCGGAAAGCGGAGATACGAAACGTCGTCGCTCACTCCACCCATGCTTTCCGGGTCGGGAGGGTCGGGCAACTTGTGGCGCAGAACACGGCGGGACGTGGCCGGAACGAGTGCGTCCCGTCGGGGTCCGGGCGTACAGTCGTGGTGTACGAAACCGTTTCGTTTAGACGGAGGAGGTGGGTCCGCCATGGCACGCAGCAGGCTCACGCCCGAGCGCGAGGCCGAGCTGTACGGGGCCGTGCTCGACCTGCTCCGCGAGGTCGGCTACGACGCCGTGACCATGGACGCCATCGCCGCCCGCACCCGCTCGAGCAAGGCCACCCTCTACCGCCAGTGGGGGGGCAAGCCGGAGCTGGTCGCGAGGGCGCTGCGGCACGACAAGCCGGTGATGCTCGGTGAGATCGACACCGGCTCGCTGCGCGGTGACTTCCACGCGATGGTCGACGCGGCCGACGACTGCCGGATGGACCGGGACTCCGCGCTGATGCGGGGTCTGGCCCACGCCGTCCACAACAATCCCGAACTCCACGCCGCTCTACGGGAGTTGCTGATCGAGCCCGAGGTCATCGGACTCGACAGGCTGCTCCAGCGGGCCGTGGAGCGGGGCGAGGTCAGCGCTGACCGCCCCGCCCTCAAGTACGTCTCGCACATGCTGGTCGGCGCCTTCGTCGCCCGGCAGCTCATCGAGGACAAGAACGCCGACCGGGAGTTCCTGTCCGACTACCTGGATGCCGTGGTGCTCCCCGCCCTCGGCGTCTGACGTTCCCAGGGTGGGACCACCTCGCCGGTGGTCCCACCGCCCGCCCGGGTCCAGGGCCGCCGCGCGGCGGCCCCGGACCCGGGGGGTCCGGGGGCTTCGCCCCCCGGAGAACCGACGCGTACCGCTCACGCCGTCGGGCCGGCTCCCCATGCCCTTGTCCCACTCACTTCCGGGAGTACGCCCCCGTGGCCACGTTCCTCTACAAGCTCGGCAGATCCGCCTTCCGGCGGCGACGCCTCGTAGCCCTGATCTGGGTCGCCCTGCTGGCGCTCGCCGGCGTCGGCGCGGCCACCGCGTCCACCGCAGCGTCCAGCTCCTTCTCCATACCCGGCACGGAGGCCCAGAAGGCCTTCGACCTCCTCGAAGAGCGTTTCCCGGGCGCGAGCGCCGACGGCGCTACCGCGCGGGTCGTCTTCAAGGCGCCCGACGGGCAGAAGATGACCGACCCGGCCCACAAGGCCGAGGTCGTCAAGGTCGTCGGCGAGCTGAAGTCCGGCTCCGACCAGATCGCCTCCGTCGCCGACCCGTACCTCGTCAAGGCCGTGTCGCGGGACGCCACGACCGTGTACGTCTCGGTGTCGTACAAGGTCAGCGGTATGGAGCTGACCGACGCCACGCGCGAGGCGCTGACGGAGACCGGTGAGAAGGCCCGGGAGAGCGGGCTGACCGTGGAGATCGGCGGTGACGCGCTCCAGGCCGTGCCGGAGACCGGGACCGGCGAGATCATCGGTGTCGCCGTCGCGGCGGTCGTGCTGGTCATCACCTTCGGGTCGCTGGTCGCCGCCGGGCTGCCGCTGCTCACCGCGATCATCGGCGTCGGCATCGGGGTCTCGTCGATCACCGCGCTCGCGTCCGTCCTCGACCTCGGGTCGACCACGGCCACCCTCGCCACGATGATCGGCCTCGCGGTCGGCATCGACTACGCGCTCTTCATCGTCTCCCGCTACCGCGCCGAACTGGCCGAGGGCCGGGAGCGCGAGGAGGCGGCGGGCCGGGCGGTCGGCACGGCGGGCTCCGCGGTCGTCTTCGCCGGTCTGACCGTCGTCATCGCGCTGGTCGGCCTCGCCGTCGTCAACATCCCGATGCTCAGCAAGATGGGCTTCGCGGCGGCCGGTACGGTCGCGATCGCCGTCCTCATCGCGCTCACCCTCATCCCGGCGCTGCTGGGCTTCGCGGGCGACAAGGTGCTCGGCCGCAAGGCCCGTAAGAACGCCGTCGCGGCCAAGGACGACGTGGCCGAGGCCAAGCCGAACATGGGCACCCGCTGGGCCCGATTCGTGCTGCGCCGCCCGGTCACCGTGCTGCTCGCGGGCGTCGTGGGCCTCGGCGCGATCGCCGTACCGGCGGCCTCGCTGGAGATGGGCCTGCCCGACGACGGCGCGCAGCCGGTCAGCACCACCCAGCGCAAGGCGTACGACCTGCTGTCCGACGGCTTCGGGCCGGGCTTCAACGGCCCGCTGCTCGTGGTGGTCGACGGCGGCAAGGCCGCGGCGGACAGCACCGCGAAGGAGATCGGCGGCCTGGACGGGGTCGTGTTCGTCACCCCGGCCACGTACAACAAGGCCGGCGACACGGCGATGATCACCGTCATCCCGAAGGACCGTCCCAGCTCCACCGAGACCGAGGACCTCGTCCACTCGATCCGCGACACGAGCGGCGACAACGTCTACGTCACCGGCGCCACCGCGATGAACATCGACTTCTCGCAGAAGATGAACGACGCGCTGCTGCCCTACCTGGCCCTCGTCGTCGGCCTCGCGTTCCTGCTCCTGATGGTCGTCTTCCGCTCCGTCCTGGTCCCGCTCAAGGCGGCCCTCGGCTTCCTGCTCTCGGTGGTCGCCGCCCTGGGCGCGGTCGTCGCGGTCTTCCAGTGGGGCTGGCTCGGTTCGGTGTTCGGGGTCGAGCAGACCGGCCCGATCATGTCGATGATGCCGATCTTCATGGTGGGTGTCGTCTTCGGTCTCGCGATGGACTACGAGGTCTTCCTCGTCACGCGCATGCGCGAGGCCTACGTCCACGGAGAGCGGCCCGGCCAGGCGATCGTCACCGGATTCCAGCACGGGGCGCGGGTGGTCACCGCCGCCGCGGTGATCATGATCGCGGTCTTCGCGGGCTTCATCGGGTCGAGCGAGCAGATGGTGAAGATGATCGGCTTCGGTCTGGCCATCGCCGTCTTCTTCGACGCGTTCGTGGTCCGTATGGCGATCGTCCCGGCGGTCCTGGCGCTGCTGGGGCGGCGGGCCTGGTGGCTGCCGGGCTGGCTGGATCGGGTGCTGCCGAGCGTGGACGTGGAGGGCGAGCAGCTGCGGACCGAGGTGTCGGCCTCGGACGAGGAGCGCGAGCTCGTACGCGTCTGACGACGTACACGTCCGGCCGCGCCCGTCACCTCGCGGTGGCGGGCGCTGCCGCGTCTCGCCTCCTTGAGGCAGCCATGGAACTCGGCCAGGAACGCCGCGGTCGTGCCTCCGCCCGGGAGCGCGAGGCGCCGGTGGACAAGCCCGTCGCGCCGCCGCCCCCGGCCGAGCACGAACCCGTCGCGCCGCCGCCCCTGCGGATCCGGTCAAGCCCGCGGGGCCCGTTGCACCCGTTGGACCGGGCGCGCCCGGTTCAACCGGACGCGCCCGCAGAGCCGGACAATCCCGGGGAACCCGCACCCGGGTAGGCGGTCACCTCTCGGTGGCGGGTCCCGCCGTCTCCCTTTCCGCCGTCTCGTGCGTACGGCGCAGGAAGCGGACCAGGACGCGGGAGTCGAACTGGACCACCGCGACCCCCTCCGGCGAGTGGAGCTCGACCACCACCTGGGCGCGGCCGCACGGCCAGACGGTCACATCGCCGCGGCGGGCGGGGGCGCGCAGGCCGGTCTCCAGCAGTTCGCGGGAGATGGTCCACTCGATACCGGTGGGGAAGGCGAAGCGGACGGTGTCCGGGTCGTCCCCCGCCTCGTAGCGGAGGGCTACCGGAACCGACCGGTACTGAGGGGCGTCGTTGACGATCCGGGCTTTCGCGTGGTCTTCGACAGAGAGGCTCTCGACAGCAGGGGACATCAGTCGGCTCCTCACCTTTGCGCAGCTTGCCCTCTAATGTCGCATATTTTCCGGTGAAACCCCAGGCGTGTCGCTTGCTTTTGATGGTGAGACGCTCTTGCGAGCACTTCGCAACAGGGGGCATCATCGGACGGTTCGCCACCCCTGCCTGCCCGAAAGCGGAGTCCCGCCGATGCATGTCCCCGACGGATTCATCAACCTGCCCGTGTCCGCCACGGCCGGGGTCGTCGCCGCCGGTGCCGTCGCGGTCGGCCTGCGTGGCGCCCGACGAGAACTGAACGACCGGACGGCCCCGCTCGCGGGTCTCGTCGCCGCGTTCGTCTTCGCCGTGCAGATGCTGAACTTCCCCGTCGCCGCCGGTACCAGCGGCCACCTCCTCGGCGGCGCGCTGGCGGCGATCCTCGTGGGGCCGTACACAGGAGTGCTCTGCATCTCCGTCGTCCTGCTGCTCCAGGGCATCCTCTTCGCGGACGGCGGCCTCACCGCGCTCGGTGTGAACATCACCGTCATGGGCGTCGTCACGGTCGTCGTCGCGTACGCCCTCTTCCGCGGCCTGGTGAAGGTCCTGCCGAAGAAGCGCCGCTCGGTGACCGTCGCCTCCTTCGTCGCGGCCCTCGTCTCCGTACCGGCCTCGGCCGCCGCCTTCACGCTGCTCTACGCCATCGGCGGCACGACCGACGTCCCGATCGGCACCGTGCTGACCGCCATGGTCGGCGTGCACGTCCTCATCGGCCTCGGCGAGGCCGCGATCACCGCCGCGACGGTCGGCGCCGTCATCGCCGTACGCCCGGACCTCGTGTACGGCGCGCGCGGACTGTCCGCGCCGCTCAAGCTGCGCGTCGGCGGCGAGCTGGTGGACGCCGAGCCCGCCCCGGCCCCGGAGCCCACCAACTCCCCCCGCCCCGTCTGGATCGCGGGCCTCGTCACCTCCCTCGTGCTGGCCGGATTCGTCTCCTTCTACGCCTCCGCCAGCCCCGACGGCCTGGAGAAGGTCGCCGCCGACAAGGGCATCGACAAGAAGGTCGAGGACCACGCGGCCGCGAACTCCCCGCTCGCCGACTACGGCGTCAAGGACGTCGAGAACGCCCGGATCTCGGGCGGGCTCGCCGGCGTGATCGGCGTCGGCGCGACGGTCGTGGTCGGCACCGGCGTGTTCTGGGCGGTGCGCCGCCGGCGTACGGCCGATTCCGGCACGGCCGCCTGACATGGGTGCCGGCCACGCCCACAAGCTGTACCGGCAGGGACACTCACCGGTCCACGCCCTGCCCCCGCACTGCAAGATCGCGGCGGCGCTCGGCTTCGTGGTCGTGGTCGTCTCCACCCCGCGCGAGGCGGTCTGGGCCTTCGGCGTGTACGCCGTGCTGCTGGGAGTGGTCGCCGCCGCGGCCCGTATCCCGGCCGGCTTCGTGCTGCGCCGGCTGCTGATCGAGATCCCGTTCGTCGCGTTCGCGCTGCTCATGCCCTTCGTGGTGCCGGGCGAGCGGACCGAGCTGCTCGGGGTCTCGCTCTCCGTGCCCGGACTGTGGGGCGCCTGGAACATCCTCGCCAAGGGGACGCTGGGCGTCGCCACGTCCGTCCTGCTCGCCTCGACGACCGAACTGCGCGCCCTGCTGCTCGGACTGCAGCGCCTCAAGCTCCCGCCGCTGATGGTGCAGATCGCCTCGTTCATGATCCGCTACGGCGATGTGATCACCGACGAGATGCGGCGCATGTCCGTCGCCCGCCGCTCGCGCGGCTTCGATGCGCGCGGAGTGCGCCACTGGGGCGTGCTCGCCAAGTCCGCCGGCGCGCTCTTCATCCGCTCGTACGAGCGCGGTGAGCGGGTGCATCTGGCCATGATCAGCCGTGGTTACGCGGGCACGATGCCCGTGATCGACGAAGTGACCGCGCACCGCGCCGACTGGGCGCGGGCCGCCGCCCTCCCGCTCGCCGCTCTCGCGGTCTGTCTGCTTGGCTGGACGCTATGACGACGCCGACCATGTCCCTCGAAGTGCGCGGGCTCGCGTACGCCTACCCCGACGGCCACCAGGCCCTCTTCGGCGTCGACCTGAGCGTCGCGCGCGGCGAGCGCGTCGCGCTGCTCGGCCCCAACGGCGCCGGCAAGACGACCCTCGTGCTCCACCTGAACGGCATCCTCACCGGCGGCGCCGGCACGGTCGCCGTCGCCGGACTGCCCGTCGGCAAGCAGCACATGGCCGAGATCCGGCGCAAGGTCGGCATCGTCTTCCAGGACCCCGACGACCAGCTCTTCATGCCGACCGTCCGTGAGGACGTCGCCTTCGGTCCGGCGGCGGCCGGGATGCGCGGCGCCGAGCTGGAGGAGCGCGTCCACCGGGCGCTCGCCCGGGTCGGCATGGCGGAGTACGCGGACCGGCCGCCGCACCACCTCTCCTTCGGCCAGCGCCGCCGGGTCGCGGTCGCGACCGTCCTCGCGATGGAGCCGGAGATCCTGGTCCTCGACGAGCCCTCGTCCAACCTCGACCCGGCCTCGCGCCGCGAGCTGGCCGACATCCTGCGGTCGCTCGACGTGACCGTCCTGATGGTCACGCACGACCTGCCGTACGCGCTGGAGCTGTGCCCCCGTTCGGTGATCCTCAGCGAGGGCGTGATCGCGGCCGACGGCCGCACCCAGGAGCTCCTCGGCGACGGGGAACTGATGGCCGCGCACCGGCTGGAGCTGCCGTTCGGCTTCGATCCGCGAGCTGTGACAATGGGCGCGTGACGGAGGAACCCGGGGCGTCGCTGCTGCTGGACGACCAGCTGTGCTTCGCGCTGTACGCGGCCCAGCGGGCGGTGACGGCGGCGTACCGTCCGCTGCTGGACGAACTCGGCCTCACCTACCCGCAGTACCTCGCGATGCTGGTGCTCTGGGAGCGCGGCGAGGTCCCGGTGAAGGAGCTCGCCACGGCGCTCCGCCTCGACTACGGCACGGTCTCGCCGCTGCTGAAGCGGCTGGAGGCGGCGGGGCTGGTGCGCCGGGAGCGCTCGGCGGCCGACGAGCGCTCCGTGCGCGTCGTCCTGACCGACGAGGGCGCCGCACTGCGCGCGCACGCCGAGCGGGTGCCCGCCTCGCTGCTGCACAGCACCGGCATGGGCGCGGACGAGATCGCCCGGCTGCGGGCCGAGCTGCACGACCTGGCGGCACGGGCGTCGGCCCGGGGCTGACCTCGGGGCCGACTTCGACCGGGCTCGTGCTCGGCCGACCCGGAATCGGAGCCCCTGGGGCCACGTTGCACCATGGTGGGGCCGATGTCGGTCAGCAGAGCGAGGAGCGTGGGGCGTGGACGTCCAGGGCACGGTGGCGGAGGGCTTCGAGCCGGTCCGGGACGCGTTCGTACGGAACTTCGAGCAGCGCGGGGAGCGCGGCGCGGCCGTCGCCGTCTACCGGCACGGACGGAAGGTCGTCGACCTGTGGGCGGGGACCCGGAACGTCGACGGCAAGGAGCCCTGGGCCGTGGACACCGCGCAGGTCGTCCGCTCGGCGACGAAGGGCGTCGCCGCCGCCGTACCGCTGCTGCTGCACCAGCGCGGGCAGCTCGATCTCGACGCGCCCGTCGGCACGTACTGGCCCGAGTTCAAGGCGGCGGGCAAGGAGCGCGTGCTCGTACGGCACCTGCTGGCGCACCGCGCCGGGGTGCCCGTGCTCGACCGGCCGCTGACCCTCGAAGAGGCCGCCGACGGCTCCTCGGGTGAACGGGCCGTGGCCGAGCAGGCCCCCGCCTGGGAGCCCGGCACCGAGCACGGCTACCACGCGCAGACCTACAGCTGGCTGCTCGCCGGGCTCGTCCGGCGGGTCACCGGCCGCGGCATCGGACGCTGGATCGCCGAGGAGATCGCCCGCCCGCTCGGCCTGGACTTCTGGCTCGGCCTGCCGCCCGAGGAGGCGCACCGGGTGGGCCGCATCGGCGAGGCCCCGGAGCCCCCGGCGGCCGACGGCGGCGGTCTGAAGCTGCGACCCAAGCGTTCCGTCGCCGAGGCCTACAGCGACCCGCGGTCCCTGACCCGCCGGGCCTTCGGCGCGATAGAACCGGCCGCCGACGAGAACGATCCCCTCTTCCGCGCCGCCGAACTGCCCGGCTCGGGCGGGATATCCACGGCCCGCGCCCTGGCCCGTTTCTACGCGGCCACCATCGGCGAGGTCGACGGCCACCGCCTCTTCGCCCCCGCCACGCTCACCCTCGCCCGCACCGAGGAGTCGGCGGGCCCGGACCGTGTCCTCGTCGTCGGCACCCGCTTCGGCCTCGGCTTCATGCTGCACGGCCCCGCCTCCCCGCTGCTCGGCCCCGGCTCCTTCGGCCACCCGGGCCGCGGCGGCTCGCTGGGCTTCGCCGACCCCGAGTCGGGCATCGCGCTCGGGTACGTCACGAACGGCATGCGCAAGGGGGTCACGGCGGACCCGCGCGCCCAGGCTCTGGTGCGGGCGGTGCGTTCGGCGACATGATCCCGGGCATGATCCCGGAATGCAGCGTTTCGAGGGTTATGCCGTACTGATCACCGGAGCGGGCCAGGGCATCGGCGAGGCCACCGCCCGCAGACTCGCCTCCGAGGGCGCCCGCGTCCTGGTCACCGACCTCGACGGCGAGCGCGCGGCGCGGACCTCCGCCACCATCCCGCACTCCGCTCCCTTCGCCTGCGACGTGGCCGACCGGGCGGCGGTCGAAGCGACGGTGGCGTACGCCGTCGAACACTTCGGCGCCCTCGACGTCCTCGTCAACAACGCCTGCGCCTGCACCGCCGACACCCCGCTCTTCGAGGACCAGCCCGACGACACCTGGCAGCGCGACCTCGACATCACCCTCACCGGAGCCTTCCGGTGCGCCCGCGCCGCCCTCCCGCACCTCGCGAAGGCAGGCGGGCGCGGCGCCATCGTCAACATCGGCTCCATCAACGCCGAGGCGGACTTCGGCAACCACGCCTACAGCGCCGCCAAAGCGGGCCTCGCGTCCCTCACCCGCACCCTCGCCGCGGACGCGGCCCCGCGCGGCGTCCGCGTCAACCAGATCAATCCGGGCACGATCCGGACGCCCGCCTGGTCCGGACGGGCACGCCAACTCGACGCCCTCGCCGGCCTCTACCCGATGGGCCGGGTCGGGACCCCGGAGGACGTCGCGGCGGCGGTCGCCTTCCTGGCCTCGGCAGACGCGGCCTGGGTCACGGGCACGACCCTGCGGGTGGACGGCGGGCTGATGGCCGTGAACACGGGCTTCGCCCGAACCCGTTCGTTCAACGATGCGTAATCCATACGTTACAGACGGCCATTGACACTCTCCGTATTCGATAGCTAACTTTGCGGCGTTGTCGCCACACCAGGAGCACGAGGCTCCATCGGGACTAGCGACGTGAAGGACGCCATCCAGTTGACAACTGCGACCGTCTTCCGTGTTCCGCCGTTGACTCCGCCCGAGACCGAGGCGGATATCTTCAAAGTCCAGCCCTACACCGAGCATTGCCAAGTGATATGCGCCGCGGGCGACCATGCCGTGATCGGGGTTTCGCCGGGCAACAGTTATTTCTCGGCCCAACGCGTCACCGATCTGGCCCGCTGGGGCCTCGCGCACTTCGAGCAAGTCGATTTCGTCTATACCGACCTCCATGTTGCCGAGATGTACGCGGCCTCGGGTTACGACCCCGATGACGCCCGGCGCAAGGCCGTCAAGAACATCCGCGGCGTACGGGCCAAGGTGACCAACGCTGTTGAGGCCGTCGATCCCGGGGGCACGAGGCTCCGCGCCCACGCCATGTCGGATTTCACGGGCAATCCGGCCTACCGGGAGATCCACGCGCATCTCCAGGAACTCCTGGAGACCGACGAGGAATTCCGCGCGACCTGCGACAAACTCGTGGACGCCTTCCTTTCGTCCAAGGTCCTGGACGGGAAGCCCGCCACCGCGCTGCAGCGCGAGGTGTGCACGAAATACGTATGCGCGGAAGCCCCGTTGTTCCTGGACACCCCCGCGATCCTGGAGGTGCCGTCCTCCCTCAACTGCTACCACCAGCTCCTGCCGATGGCGGAACTGCTCTACTCACGCGGCGCCGGACTGCGCGCCTCCCGCAATCAGGGCCACGCCATCGTCACGCCCGCCGAAGGAGACTCCGATGACCGTTGAGACGCTGCTGGACAAGCCGGCCGAGAAGCCCGGCGAGAGGCCCGGCGAGAAGCTGCTCGACTTTCCGTTCTCCTGGCGTGGTGACCAGCTCCCGGACGAGATCGAGGTCCTGCGTGCCGAGCCGGTCAAGCGGGTGCGGACCATCGCCGGCGACGAGGCCTGGCTGGTCTCCTCGCACGCGCTGTGCCGACAGGTCCTGGAGGACCGGCGGTTCAGCCTGAAGGACACCTCGGCGCCGGGTGTGCCACGGCAGTACGCGCTGACGATCCCGCCGGAGGTCGTCAACAACATGGGCAACATCACGGGCGCCGGTCTGCGCAAGGCGGTGCTCAAGGCGCTGAACCCGAAGAGCGACGGCCTGGTCGATTGGATGCGCTCGTACGCGGCCGAGCTGGTCGACGGTTTCATGGCCGAGGGGGCACCGGCGGATCTGCGCGGGCAGTTCGCCGACCCGTACTCGTCGGGCATGCACTGCCAGATCCTCGGCATCCCGAAGGAGGACGCGCCCCGGCTGATGCGGAGCCTGGACATCGCGTTCATGAACTCGGCCTGCCCGATCAGCGGGGCGAAGCTGAACTGGGACCGCGACATCGCGTACATGACCGAGCGCCTCGACGACCCGCTGACCACCGGGCTGATGGCGGAGCTCTCGGACCTGCGCAAGGACCCGGACTACGACCATCTCACCGACGAGATGCTCGCCACCGTCGGGGTGACGATGTTCGGCGCGGGAGTGATCTCGACCTCGGGATTCCTGACGATGGCCATCGTCTCCCTGCTCCAGCACCCGGAGCTGAAGGCCGAACTCCTCGCCGACCGGACGAAGATCCCCGCGGCGGTCGACGAGCTGCTGCGCATCAACCTGTCGATCGGTGACGGCCTGCCGCGCCTCGCCCTCGAAGACGTCCGCCTCGGCGACGTGGACGTCAAGAAGGGCGAACTGCTCCTGGTCCTCGTCGAGGGCGCCAACTTCGACCCCGAGGTGTTCGCCGACCCGCACCGGGTGGACCTCGACCGCGAGAACAACACCGCGCACCTGTCCTTCGGCGGCGGCCAGCACTACTGCCCCGCCACCGCACTGGGCAAGAAGCACGCGGAGATCGCCCTGGAGACCCTGCTCGACCGGATGCCGGACCTCCAGCTCGCCGTCCCGGTGGAACAGCTCGTGTGGCGTACGGGCTTCATGAAGCGGATCCCCGAGCGGCTGCCCGTCATGTGGTAGCACCCCCCTGAACCCCGGGTGAGGCGCCCGTCCGCGCCCCGCCTGGTCATCGTGGTGAGGCGTCCGTCCGCGCCTCGCCCGGTCGATGTGGTGAGGCGTCCGTCCGCGCCTTGCCCGGTCATCGTGGTGGGGCGCCCGTCCGCGCCTTGCCCGGTCATCGTGGTGGGGCGCCCGTCCGCGCCTCGCCCGGTCACCCCGCTCGCAGCATCAGACCGATGCCGAGCACCATCAGCCCCGCCGCCGCGATGCGCGGGCCCCCGAAGCGTTCCTTGAAGAAGAGGGCGCCGATCACCGCGCCGACGATGATCGAGGATTCGCGCAGGGCCGCCACCGGGGCGAGGGGGGCGCGGGTCTGGGCCCACAGCACCAGGCCGTAGGCCGTCATCGCGAGGACCGCGCCGAGCAGGCCGTGGGCCGCGTGCGGGCGGAGCTCGGCCAGGAGGCGGCCGCGGTGGACGGCCCAGGCGTACGCCGGGAACAGGACGCCCTCCAGGATCATCAGCCAGGCCAGGTAGCCGACGGCCGAGCCTGCGGCGCGGACGCCGACGCCGTCGATGACCGTGTACGCGGCTATCGACAGGCCCGTCGCGAGCGCGGCCAGCAGGGCGGGCCCGTGCGGGCGTGCGCCGCGTATGCCCCACACGGCCAGGCCCACCAGCCCCGCCGAGGCGACGGCGACGCCCGTCAGCTGCCAGCCGCTCAGGGTCTCGCCGACGAAGAGCGTGGCCAGGACGGTCACCACCAGGGGCGCCGTGCCGCGGGCGATCGGGTACATCTGGCCGAAGTCGCCGAGGGTGAACGACCGCATCAGCAGGGCGTGGTAGCCGATGTGCACCAGTGCGGAGACGACGAGCCAGGGCCACGCGGCGGAGTGCGGCACCGGCGCGAAGCACGCCAGCACCCCGCCGATCAGTGCCGCGCCGCCCGTGATCAGCGTCAGCGCGATCAGCTTGTCGTCGATCCGGTGCGCGATCGCGTTCCAGCTCGCGTGCGTGACGGCGGCCAGGAGGACCGCCGCCGCGACGGCGACGGTCACGCCGTGCGGTCGCGCACGTCCACCACAGCCGCGCCCGCGTGGGCGATCACGGACTTCGGGTCGAGCGGGAACACCGTGTGCGGGGTCCCGGCCGCCGCCCACACCACGTCGTGGTCGAGCAGGCCCCGGTCGGCCAGCACACGGGTCTTCGTACGGTGACCGAAGGGCGGTACGCCGCCGATCGCGTACCCGGTCGTCTCGCGGACCAGGTCCGCGTTCGCCCGCTTGACCACGGACGCGCCGAGCTCGGCCCGTACGAGCTCCACGTCCACCCGCGAGGAGCCGTCCATCAGGACCAGCACGGGCGCGCCGTCCGCTTCGAAGATCAGCGACTTGACGATCTCGCTGACGTCGCAGCCGATGGCGGCGGCCTCGGCGGCCGTACGGGTGGTGTCGGGGAAGCGGCGCACCTCGACGTCGTCGAGGCCCAGCTCGCGCAGGGCCTGGGCGAAGCGGGGGTGGGCAGGCGATTCGGGTGAGCTCATGCGCTGCACCGTACCGGTAGGTGTACGGGGCATGCGACTGGTTTCGGCCGGGTCAGCGGGCCTTGAGCACCGCCGCCACCAGCGGCCCCGCCGCGTCGCCCCCGTGCCCGCCCGAGTCGACCACCGCGGCCGCCGCCAGATCGCCGGCGAACCCGGTGAACCAGCTGTTGGACGTGGCGTTCCCGTCGACCTCCGCCGAGCCGGTCTTGGCCCCCTTGTCGCCGCCGACCGAGGCCATCGCGCCCGCGCCGCTCCCGGTCGTCGCCGTGCGCCGCATCATGTCGCGCAGCTGCCGCGCCACCGGCTCGGGCAGCGAGCGCGCGGCGGTGGCCCGCTCCCGGCCGTCGAGCCCGACCGGCACGATGATGGGCTGCTTGAAGCTGCCGTGCTTGGCGGTGGCGGTGATGGACGCCATGTTGAGCGCGTTCATCTGGATGGTGCCCTGCCCGATGTACTGCGCGGCCGCCTCGCCGCCCGTCTCCTCGGGCACGCTGCCGTCCACGGACGGGATGCCCGTCTTCCAGTCCAGCCCGATGCCGAAGACGTCCCGCGCCTCCTTGGGGAGCGCGGCGTCGTCCTTCGTGTCGTCGATCAGCTTGATGAAGGCGGTGTTGCAGGAGCGCGCGAAGCTCTCGGAGAAGGGCTTGCCGTCGAGCACGAAGTTCTTCAGGTTGTGGAACTTCCGGCCCTGGTACGTGGCGTACTCGGGACACTCGGCCGTACGGTCGGCGGCCACCAGGCCCTTCTCCAGGAGCAGCGCCGCCGTCACGATCTTCATCGTGGAGCCGGGCGCCTGCTTGCCCAGGAAGGCCGCGTTCCAGTTCCCCTTGCGGTTGTTGGCGACCGCCCGCACCTCGCCCGTGCTCGGCTTGATCGCGACGACCGACGACTGCCCGTACTGCTTCACGGCCTTCTCGGCGGCCGCCTGCACGCCCGCGTCCAGGGTGGTCTTCAGCTTGCCGGGCTCGCCCTTCGTGAGGGTGAGCAGGGTCCGCGAGGGGGCGTCGGCGCTCGCGCCCTCGACGGACAGTTCGACCCCGGGCTTCCCGCCGGCCTTGTCCCCGTACTTCTCGCGCAGCTCGTCCAGGATCGGCCCGAGCGACGGGTACTTCTCCTTCGTCAGCTCCTTGCCGGCCCGGTCGACGGCCTTGATGGGCGGCACGGACGCGGGGCCGGTCGTCAGCCTCTCGCCCTTGCGCAGCCCGGGGTGCACGAGGGCCGGCTGCCAGTCGACGAGCGCCTTGCCGGTGGTCAGCCCCCGTACGACGGTGAGTTCGGAGCTGTACGTCAGCGGCTTCTTCCGCCCCTCGTACGAGACCACCGCGCTGACGGTGAACGGCACCTTCGCGCCCACCGGCCGGCCCGGTGTCAGCTTCACCTCGCCGATGTGCGCGTCCGTGCCGTAGCCGGTGAGCACCGGCTCGGCCTCGGCCGCGTTGTTGGTCAGCTGCGCGGCGCCCGCCCCGTCACCGGACGCCCACGCCGCGAGGAAGTCCTTCGCGGCCGTGGTGGTCTCCTCGGCGCTGGGCGGACCCGTCTTCTTCGGCGCGGCCTGGGACCGGGTGCCCGTACCGCCGTCGTCGCTCCCGCCTCCGCCCGACACCACGTTGTACGCGCCGTAGCCGACGCCACCGGCGAACACGGCGAACACGCCTCCGATGACGGCGACTTTCGCTCCACTGCGCATCGCTGCGGCCCCTCCCCAGGAGTCCCCTTGCACTTGAACGTGTTCAAGATTCTTTCGGCACTCTACGGGCCAGGAGTGAAGGAAGAGACAGTCGTTACCAGACTGCGATGCCCGCTAGACCCAGGTGTCCAGCCACATCCTGTTCCGCCAGGAATCCATGGGAATCGCCTCACCCGTGTAGATCGGCCAGAAATAGATGAAGTTCCAGATGATCAGCAGGACCAGGACCCCCGCGGCCACCGAGCCGATCGTCCGGCGCCACTCCTCCGAGCCCGGCGGCCCGATGAGCGCGCCGATCATCATCGCCACCGCCAGGCACAGGAAGGGCACGAACACGACCGCGTAGAAGAGGAAGATCGTGCGCTCCTGGTAGAGGAACCACGGAAGCCAGCCCGCCGCGACCCCGCACGCGATCGCGCCCGCCCGCCAGTCCCGGCGGAACGCCCAGCGCCACAGGACGTAGCCGAGCGCGAAGCACGCCGCCCACCACAGCAGCGGGGTGCCGATCGCCAGGACCTCGCGGGCGCACTTGCCCGCGGCCGTGGCCGGGCAGCCGTCGGTGCCGGGGGCCGGGTCCTCGTAGAAGTAGGAGACGGGGCGGCCCAGGACGATCCAGCTCCAGGGGTTGGACTCGTACGTGTGCCCCTGGGTCAGATTGACGTGGAAGGTGAAGACCTCGGACTCGTAGTGCCAGAGGCTGCGCCACCAGTCGGGGAACAGCCAGCTCCAGTTGCTGTCCCTGCCTTCCGCCGTCGTCGCCCAGTCCCGCAGATGGCCCTTGTCGGTGGCGATCCAGCCGGTCCACGAGGCGATGTACGTGACGATCACCACGGGCAGCGCCACGAGCGCCGGCAGCAAGTCCCGCTTCAGCACCGACAGATACGGCCAGGCCGCGCCCGCGACCCTGCGGGCGCCCACGTCCCACAGCACCGTCATCAGGCCGAACGCGGCCAGGATGTAGAGGCCGTTCCACTTCGTCCCGATGGCGAGGCCCAGCATCAGCGCGGCCGTGAGCCGCCACGGCCGCCACCCCTGCCGCAGGGTGTCCGCCACGTACGCGTCCGGCCGCAGCACACCCTCGTCGTCCACCGGCAGCGCGGCCGCGAGCCGCCGCCGGGCCCGGTCGCGGTCGATGAGCAGGCAGCCGAAGGCCGCCAGCACGAAGAACATCAGCACCTGGTCGAGCAGCGCGGTGCGGCTCATCACGAAGTGCAGGCCGTCGACCGCCATCAGCGCGCCCGCCAGACACCCCAGGAACGTCGAGCGGAACAACCGGCGCCCGATCCGGCACAGCATCAGCACGGACAGCGTGCCGAGCACGGCCACCATGAACCGCCAGCCGAACGGCGTGAATCCGAACAGCTGCTCACCGAGCCCGATCACCCACTTGCCGACGGGCGGATGCACCACATAGCCCGGATCCGGGGGCACGGTCACCGAGTCCGGGTTCAGCAGGATCGACTTGTCGACGTCCTTCGGCCAAGCCCCCTCGTAGCCCTGGTTGATGAGGGCCCAGGCGTCCTTCGCGTAGTACGTCTCGTCGAATATCACCGCCTTGGGGCTGCCCAGATGCCAGAACCGCAGCATCCCGGCCACCAGTGCCACCAGCACCGGACCGCCCCACGCCGCCAGCCGTTCCAGCACGGCCGCCACGCCCGGCGGGACGCCGAGCAGCGACCATGTCCGCGCGGACGGCCGGGTGTACGGCGGTACGAGCCGCTCGCGCAGCCCGATGACGGGCCGCGGCACGTGGCCGAATCTGCGCAGGCGCTGCGGCCAGGAGGGCGGCTGTTCTCCGGCGGCGTCCTCGCCGTGCAGGGCCCGTGGGGCGGTACTGGTCACCGCGCCATCGTAGGGAACGCGTCTGTGCGCGTGGTGTCGCGTTGCTGCGAGGATGGCCGGGTGACTGGAACGCTCGTACTCGCAGGGACCCCCATCGGTGATGTGGCGGACGCGCCGCCGCGGCTCGCCGCCGAGCTGGAGACCGCCGATGTGATCGCCGCGGAGGACACCCGGCGGCTGCGCCGGCTCACCCAGGCGCTCGGGGTGCACACCCGGGGCCGGGTCGTGTCGTACTTCGAGGGCAACGAGTCGGCCCGTACGCCCGAACTGGTCGAGGCGCTGGAGGGCGGCGCGCGCGTCCTGCTGGTCACCGACGCCGGAATGCCGTCCGTCTCCGACCCCGGCTACCGGCTGGTCGCCGCGGCCGTCGAGAAGGACATCAAGGTCACGGCGGTGCCGGGCCCGTCCGCCGTACTGACCGCGCTCGCCCTGTCCGGGCTGCCCGTGGACCGCTTCTGCTTCGAGGGCTTCCTGCCCCGCAAGGCGGGCGAGCGGCTCGGCCGGCTGCGCGAGGTCGAGGGCGAACGCCGCACCCTCGTCTACTTCGAGGCCCCGCACCGCGTCGACGACACGCTCGCCGCCATGGCGCAGGTGTTCGGGGAGTCGCGCAGGGCCGCCGTGTGCCGCGAGCTGACCAAGACGTACGAGGAGGTCAAGCGCGGGCCGCTCGGCGAGCTCGCGGTCTGGGCCGCCGAGGGCGTACGGGGCGAGATCACCATCGTCGTCGAGGGCGCCCCGGCCGCCGGGCCCGCCGAGCTGGACGCCGACGAGCTGGTGCGCCGGGTGCGGGTGCGCGAGGAGGCGGGGGAGCGGCGCAAGGAGGCCATCGCGGCCGTCGCCGCCGAGGCGGGGCTGCCCAAGCGGGAGGTGTTCGATGCCGTCGTGGCGGCAAAGAATGCGGATCGCCAGGCCCCCGCATAAGGTAAAGGGCTAACCTGAAAAGCAAAGCGCAGACCGTGTGACGGGCCTTTCGGCATGGGAAGGCCAAAGCTCCTTCCAACAATCGACAGGCGCTGATGCGCTCCCGCCGGAAAAGGCGTCCACTGGATCAGTGGAGAGGAGCTGGCATGAGTGAGATCACAGGCACCGGCACGGCCGTCGGCCATGAGGCGTACGCGTTCGCCTGTATGCGCTGCGGCCACGGCTGGGAGCAGTCGTACGACATAGAGCACCACATAGACGCCTCCGGCAAGGAGCTCGTCGTCTACAAGTCGGACGGGGTGCGGGTCCCCTCCCCGCTCTCGCACCCGGTGTGCACGAACTGCAGTCATCGTGTCGTGCGGATCATGCGGGCGGGACAGGTCTCCTCGGTCAGGGACGGGATGGCGCGCATGTACGGCGTCGCGCCCGAGACGCCGACCGAGGTGAGCGCGGCCGCCGCGCCGGCCGCGGGTCCCGTCGCCGCTGCCACCCGGAGTTCCGGGCCCGTGCCGGGCAAGGAAGCAGAGCAGTCCGAGCAGTCCGAGCTGTCCGAGTCGACGCAGCACCACTGGCACCTCTCCGATCTGCTGCACCCCTTCCAGCACCGCAAGTGATCCCCTGGCCATGGTCCTCGTACGATCGTGACCATGAGCCCGAGCCCCAGCCCCAGCCCCGATCCCAAGGACGCCCCTCCGCCACTGCCCGCACCCCTGCGGGTTCCCGTGGCCGATTCGCACACCCACCTGGACATGCAGGCCGGCACCGTCGAGGAGGCCCTCGCGAAGGCCGCCTCGGTCGGCGTCACGACCGTCGTCCAGGTGGGCTGTGACATCAAGGGCTCGCGCTGGGCGGCGGAGACGGCCGCCGCCTTCGAGAACGTATGGGCCGCCGTCGCCCTGCATCCGAACGAAGCCCCCCGCATCGTCCTCGGCGATCCCGACGGGTGGTCGCGGCAGGGCGCGCGGGAAGCGGGTGGGGACGCAGCCCTCGACGACGCGCTCGCCGAGATCGACCGGCTGGCCGCCCTCGACCACGTACGCGCGGTCGGGGAGACCGGTCTCGACCACTTCCGCACCGGGCCCGAAGGCGTCGCCGCCCAGGAACGTTCTTTCCGCGCCCATATCGAGATCGCCAAAAGGCACGACAAGGCCCTGGTCATTCACGACCGGGACGCGCACGCCGATGTCCTGCGCATTCTCGCCGAGGAAGGCGCCCCGGAGCGGACCGTATTCCACTGCTATTCCGGGGACGCCGACATGGCCCGGATCTGCGCGGACGCCGGGTACTTCATGTCGTTCGCCGGCAATATGACCTTCAAGAACGCCCAGCCGTTGCGCGACGCGCTGGCCGTGGCCCCGCTGGAACTCGTCCTGGTGGAAACCGACGCGCCCTTCCTGACGCCCGCGCCGTACCGCGGACGGCCCAACGCGCCGTATCTCATTCCGGTCACGGTCCGCGCGATGGCCAAGGTCAGAGGGATCGACGAGGACGCCTTGTGCGCGGCGATCTCGGACAATACGGCACGAGCCTTTGGTTACTGACCGATAACGGTCCAGCGTGCCGCGACCCTGCGTAGTCGAGTCGCTTTGGAGGGTGACGAAAGCTCCGCTAGGGTCCCGGCCTCGTGAGCAATTCGCAGGGCAGTCACCGTGCCGCGCGCGGCGGGCGTCGCGCCGCCAGGACCGTTCCGGCCCCGGCCCCGGCCCCGGCTCCGGCCGCCCCGATCCCGGCCCAGGCCCCGCCCGTGTCGCCGTACGCGCCCACGCTCCCGGCGTTCTCGTACGTGGACGTGGACGTGGACGCCGCGGACGTGGCCGTCGACGAGGACGCGGCGTGGACGCCCGCCGAGCCCGCCGGATCCACCGGCGGCCGCGCCGAGGCCCGCCGCGCCGCCCGGCGCCGCAAGGCGGGCGGCAGCGGCAGGATCGGTGCCGACGGCCTGCGGCGGCTCATCCCACAGGCCCTCGTCGTGGCGTTCCTCGCGGGCGGCACCTCCGCGTTCGTCGCCGCCGACAAGGCCGTCCGGCTCAGCGTCGACGGCGTACCGCGCACCCTGCACACCTTCGCCGACGACGTCGACGAACTCCTCTCCGACGAGGGCCTGGCCGTCGGCGCGCACGACATCGTCGCCCCCGCCCTCGGCGCCCCCCTCGCCGGAGGCGACGAGATCGTCGTCCGCTACGGCCGCCCGGTCACCCTCACCCTCGACGGCTACCGCCGCCAGGTGTGGACGACGGCGCGCACGGTCGACGGCGCGCTGCGCCAGCTCGGTGTGCGTGCCGAGGGAGCGTTCCTGTCCGCCTCCCGCTCCATGCCGATCTCCCGCCAGGGCCTCACGCTCGACGTGCGCACCGAGCGCACGGTGACCTTCATGGCCGACGGCCGTGCACAGACCATCCGTACGAACGCGGCCACCGTGCGGGAAGCGGCCGAGCAGGCCGGGATCGCGCTGACCGGCCAGGACACCACCTCCGTCCCGCTCGCCGGCTTCCCGCGCGACGGCCAGACCATCACCGTGACGCGGATCCGCGGCACCCAGCAGATCCGCGAGGAGCCCATCGCCTACGAGACCGTCCGCACCCGGGACGCCGCCCTGCACGCCGGCACCGAGGTCGTCGAACAGCAGGGGCGGCCCGGGGCGCGCCGCGTCACGTACAGCCTCCGCACGGTCAACGGCGTCCGGCAGAAGCCGAGGAAGGTCTTCGAGGAGGTCGTGCGCGACCCGGTCACCCAGCGGGTCAAGGTCGGCACGAAGCCGCTGCCGGACTCGGTCGACGGGGCTGACCACCTCAACTGGAAGGCGCTCGCGCAGTGCGAGTCCGGCGGCCGGGCGCACGCCACCGACCCTTCGGGGACGTACGGCGGGCTCTACCAGTTCGACACCGCCACCTGGCGCTCGCTCGGCGGCAAGGGCCGGCCGCAGGACGCCCCGGCCTCCGAGCAGACGTACCGGGCCAAGAAGCTCTACGTGCAGCGGGGGTCGAGTCCGTGGCCGCACTGCGGCCGTAGGCTGTACCGGTGAGCACCACCGATCCCACCGACGCCCTCCTCGGCCCCGCCGACATCCGTGAACTGGCCGCCGCGCTCGGCGTACGCCCCACCAAGCAGCGCGGTCAGAACTTCGTCATCGACGCCAACACGGTCCGCCGGATCGTCCGCACCGCAGAAGTGCGCCCCGACGACGTGGTGGTGGAGGTCGGCCCCGGGCTCGGCTCGCTCACCCTCGCGCTGCTGGAGGCCGCGGACCGGGTGATCGCCGTCGAGATCGACGACGTACTCGCCGCCGCGCTGCCGCACACGATCGCCGCCCGGATGCCCGAGCGGAAGGACCGCTTCGCGCTCGTCCACACCGACGCGATGCACGTGCAGGAGCTGCCGGGCCCGGCGCCCACGGCGCTCGTGGCCAATCTGCCCTACAACGTCGCCGTGCCCGTCCTGCTCCACATACTGGAGCGGTTCCCGAGCATCGAGCGGACGCTGGTCATGGTGCAGGCGGAGGTCGCCGACCGGCTGGCCGCCCAGCCGGGCAACAAGGTGTACGGCGTCCCGTCCGTCAAGGCCAACTGGTACGCGGAGGTCAAGCGCGCCGGAGCGATCGGCCGCAACGTGTTCTGGCCCGCGCCGAACGTCGACTCGGGCCTGGTGTCCCTGGTCCGCCGCGCGGAGCCGATCGCGACCACCGCGTCGCGCGAGGACGTCTTCGCCGTCATCGACGCGGCCTTCGCCCAGCGCCGCAAGACCCTGCGCGCCGCGCTCGCGGGCTGGGCGGGCTCCCCGGCGGCGGCGGAGGCCGCCCTCGTCGCGGCGGGTGTGTCGCCGCAGGCGCGTGGGGAGTCCCTGACGGTGGAAGAGTTCGCGCGCATCGCGGAGAACAAGGGGGCCGAGAAGTGAGCGTCACGGTACGAGTGCCGGCGAAGGTCAACGTCCAGCTGGCGGTGGGCGCCGCGCGGGAGGACGGCTTCCACGACCTGGCGAACGTCTTCCTGGCGGTGAGCCTGTACGACGAGGTCACGGTGACGCCGTCCCGTGAGCTGACCGTCACGTGCTCCGGCCCCGACGCGGACCAGGTCCCCCTGGACCGTACGAACCTCGCCGCGCGCGCGGCCGAACTGCTCGCCGCCCGCCACGGCATCGACCCCGCCGTCCACATCCACATCGCCAAGGACATCCCCGTCGCCGGCGGCATGGCCGGCGGCAGCGCCGACGGCGCGGGCGCGCTGCTCGCCTGCGACGCGCTCTGGGGCCTGGGCACCCCGAAGGCCGACCTCCTCGACATCTGCGCCGAGCTCGGCAGCGACGTGCCCTTCAGCCTGGTCGGCGGCGCGGCGCTGGGCACGGGGCGGGGCGAGCGGCTCACCGAGCTGCCCGTCGGCGGCACCTTCCACTGGGTCTTCGCGGTCGCCGACGGCGGGCTGTCCACCCCGGCCGTCTACCGTGAGTTCGACCGCCTGGCCGAGGGCACGGCCGTCCCGGTCCCGGCCGCCTCCCCGCTCCTCCTCGACGCCCTGTGCACGGGCGACGCGAGCGCGCTTGCCGGGGCCCTGGCCAACGACCTCCAGCCCGCGGCCCTCTCCCTGCGCCCGTCCCTCGCGGCCACCCTGACGGCGGGCGTCGAGGCGGGCGCCCTGGCCGCCCTGGTCTCCGGCTCCGGCCCGACGACCGCGTTCCTCGCGAAGGACACGGACGCGGCGCAGCAGATCGCCGACGCCCTGCTGGCTTCGGGCACCTGCCGCACGGCGCGGGTGGCATCGGCTCCGGCGCCGGGTGCGACGGTGCTGTGAGCGCGTGAGGGGTCAGTCTTCGAGGCGGTCGTCGGCGGACGGCCGCCTTTCGCGCAGGATCGCCGCGGTGCGCTCGCACCAGTCCCGGTTGCCCTGCTCGAAGGCGAGGCCCCGCAGGCAGGTCAGGTAGGGGCCGATCCGCTCGCCATGGCGCAGGAACTCCTCCTCGCTCCGGTCACCTCGGATCTTTCGCAGCAGTGAGCCGAACAGCTCGACCTTGGCCCCGGCGAAGGCGGCCCGCTCCTCCAGCTGCGCGATGACCTCGTCGGAGTCGATGAGGTCGGAGGCCTGCACCTTGACGAGCAGGTCATCACGCATGAAGGACGGCTTGGCGGAGGCCGCGGCGAACCGCTCCAGCTCGGCGAGACCGGCTTTGGTGACCCGGAACAGACGCTTGTTGGGACGGGTGTCCTGGACCACCTCCCGGCCCGTGACCAGCCCGTCCGCCTCCAGCTTGGCCAGCTCGGCGTACAGCTGCTGGGGCAGCGCGTGCCAGAAGTTGGCCACACCCATGTCGAACGACTTGGCCAGTTGGTAGCCGCTCAGCTCCTCGTCCAGCAGCGCCGCCAGCACGGCATGCCGCAAAGCCATCGAACCGCCTCCGCTCCACCTCTGTCCTCCGGACCCTCCGTCATGGTACTCAAGAAACTGACTACTCAGATTCATGACTATCGAGGAGAAGCCGTGGCAACAGCAGACCTCTTCCGCGCCGCCGTCGAAAGCCGTGACCTCGCCGCCCTCGACGACCTGTTCACCGAGGACGTCCGCCTCTACAGCCCCGTGAAGTTCCGCCCGTTCGAAGGCAAGCCCGCGGTGCTCGGGCTCTTCGGCGTACTCGTGCGGACTTTCGAGGACTTCCGCTACGTCGGACAGCTCGACGGGGCGGCGGAGACGAGCGCCGACGGCAGCGAAGCCCCGTCGGTGATCCTGCTCTTCCGCGCCACCGTGAACGGGAAGCAGATCCACGGCATGGACCTGCTCCAGTTCGACGCGGAGGACAGGATCAAGGAGTTCACGGTCATGGTCCGCCCGCAGTCCGCGGTGCACGCCCTCGGGGAGGCGGTCCTCGCCGGCCTGGTCGCCGACGGACTCGCCCCGGCGCCGAACTAGGGGGCGTACGGCCCAGGTGCCGAACCAGGGCCTGTCCGGCACGACCGGCCGGACAGGTCCTAGCCCTCGGAGGCCCGCCGGTAGGTGCACACGTTCACGCCCGTGGTGCTGGTGACGGTCGAGACCAGCTCGAACGTGTGCAGCCCGCCGTCGTCCGGGAAGATCGTCTTGCCGCCGCCCAGGAGCACCGGCATGACCATGAGCCGGAGCTCGTCGACCAGGCCCTCGCTCAGGAGGGTGCGCGCGAGGGTCGGGCTGCCCATGACCAGGAGGTCGCCGCCGGCGCGCTCGCGCAGCTCGTGGATGCGGGCGACGGCCTCGTCACCGGGGATGCGCGTGGTGTTGGCCCACGTCAGCTCGTCGTCGCCCAGGGTCTTGGACACGACGTACTTCGGGAGGGCGTTCATCCGGTCGGCGAACGGGTCGCCCGCCCGCTCGGGCCACGCCCCGGCCATGGTCTGCCACGTGCGGCGCCCGAACAGCAGCCCCTCGGCCTTGGCCGTCGAGTCGTCGAAGGCGCCGCCCACCACCTCCGGATCGAAGAAGGGGTGCGACCAGCCGCCGTGGGCGAAGCCGCCGTCGGTGTCCTCTTCGGGTCCGCCCGGCGCCTGCACGACGCCGTCGAGGCTGATGAACTCACTGATCACGATGCGCATGGGACTCGCTCCTTCTCCGCACTTACGGTGTACGGGAAATGAGACCCCGGTGCCGCCGCGAAATCATCGCGCCCGCCCCGTTCCACGGAGTGAAGTGGATCACATGTGGATCACATGCCGCTCGCCCCGGCGGCCCCGCCCTCCCCAGGGCCCGCCCCCCGCTCCTCGTGCCCGTACCGTCGCGCAGCGCACGCGCGGCCTCCGCGCCGTCGGCGCCGACTACGCTGGGAAGCCGATCGATCCCCTTATCTGGAGCGTTGATGGCCGTCAATCTGGTCAATGTCGAGGCAGTCAGCAAGGTCTACGGAACCCGTGCCCTGCTCGACGGAGTCTCCCTCGGCGTGTCCGAGGGGGACCGTATCGGTGTCGTCGGGCGCAACGGAGACGGGAAGACCACCCTCATCCGCATGCTCGCCAAGCTGGAGGAGGCCGACACCGGCCGCGTCACCCACAGCGGCGGGCTGCGCCTCGGGGTGCTCACGCAGCACGACTCGCTCGACCCCGCCGCCACCGTGCGGCACGAGGTCATCGGCGACCTCGCCGACCACGAGTGGGCGGGCAACGCCAAGATCCGGGACGTGCTCACCGGACTGTTCGGGGGGCTCGACCTGCCCGGGTTCCCGCAGGGTCTGGACACCGTCATCGCCCCGCTCTCCGGCGGCGAGCGGCGCCGGATCGCCCTCGCCAAGCTGCTCATCGGCGAGCCGGACCTGATCGTGCTCGACGAGCCGACCAACCACCTCGACGTGGAGGGCATCTCCTGGCTCGCCCGGCACCTGCGCGAGCGCCGCTCGGCGCTCGTGTGCGTCACGCACGACCGGTGGTTCCTCGACCAGGTGTGCACGCGCATGTGGGACGTGCAGCGCGGCACGGTGTACGAGTACGAGGGCGGCTACTCCGACTACGTCTTCGCCCGCGCCGAGCGTGAGCGCATCGCCGCGACCGAGGAGACCAAGCGGCAGAACCTGGTCCGCAAGGAGCTGGCCTGGCTGCGCCGCGGCGCCCCGGCCCGTACGTCGAAGCCGCGCTTCCGCGTCGAGGCCGCCAATGAGCTGATCAAGGACGTGCCGCCGCCGCGCGACACCTCCGAGCTGATGAAGTTCGCCTCGTCCCGGCTCGGCAAGACCGTCTTCGACCTGGAGGACGTGACGGTCCAGGCGGGACCCAAGGTGCTGATGAAGCACATCACCTGGCAGCTCGGTCCGGGCGACCGGATCGGTCTCGTCGGGGTGAACGGCGCGGGCAAGACGTCCCTCCTGCGCGCGATGGCCGTGGCGGCCCGCAGCGACGGCGAGGAGCAGCCCAGCGGCGGCCGGATCGTCACGGGCAAGACCGTCAAGCTGGCCTACCTCTCGCAGGAGGTCGCCGAACTCGCCCCGGACCTGCGCGTGCTGGAGGCCGTGCAGCAGGTGCGCGACCGGGTCGACCTCGGCAAGGGCCGGGAGATGACGGCCGGGCAGCTGTGCGAGCAGTTCGGCTTCTCGAAGGACAAGCAGTGGACGCCGGTCGGCGATCTGTCCGGTGGCGAGCGGCGCAGGCTCCAGCTGCTGCGGCTGCTGATGGACGAGCCGAACGTGCTGTTCCTCGACGAGCCCACCAACGACCTCGACATCGAGACGCTGACGCAGCTGGAGGACCTGCTCGACGGATGGCCCGGGTCGATGATCGTGATCTCCCACGACCGGTTCTTCATCGAGCGCACCACCGACCGGGTGTTCGCGCTGCTCGGCGACGCCACGCTGCGGATGCTGCCGCGCGGCATCGAGGAGTACCTGGAGCGCAGGGAGCGGATGACCGAGGCCGCGGGACCGGCGCCGGCCGCCGCGTCGTCCGCGCCGGAGAAGTCAGCGGCGCCGGAGAAGTCGGCCGCGGACATACGCGCCGCGAAGAAGGAGCTCCAGAAGATCGAGCGGCAGCTCGACAAGATCTCCGACCGGGAGAGCAAGCTGCACTCGCAAATCGCCGAAAACGCCACCGACTTCGAGAAGGTGGCGAAACTCGACGCGGAGCTGCGTGAACTCGGCGGTGAGCGCGAGGAGTTGGAAATGCGCTGGCTGGAGCTGGCCGAAGACGCGTAACGGGGGCATCACGGGCCGGTCCTCCCTTGGGTACAGGGGGGACCGGCCCGCTCTTTCCCGCCACTTCGGGTGATAAAAAGGAGCCCCGCTCGACTGACGTAACGCTGCGCAATCCATGTCCGATTCGCTCCTTTCCGTAAGGCAATTGCCAACGGAATCGCGGGGGAGGCCGGTCGGGCAGCGGACCGCACGAAGGGGGATGCGCTGATGACCCAGCCGCCCAGCCAGCAACCGCCGCAGGGAGGCTTCGGGGCGCCGCAGGACCCTCCCCCAGGCTCTCCGAGCTGGGGGGACCCCCAAGTCCCCCAACAGCCCGCGCAGCCGCCGCAGATGCCGCCGGTCCCGCCACAAGCCCCGCCGCAGGCTCCCCAGGCTCCGCCGCAGACGCCTCCCGCCGCGGCGCCGCAGCCGGGTTACGGCTACCCGCAGGCGACGCAGCCCGGTTACGGCCAGCCGCAGCAGGCGCCCGGCCAGCCCGGCCCGTACAACCAGCCGGGCCCGTACAACCAGCAGCCCGGCCCGTACGGCCAGCCCCAGGGCGGCTACGGGTACCCCACCCAGCCGCAGTACCCCGGCGCGCCCGTCCCCGCTCCCGGGGGCGGCGGCACGGGCCCGTTCAAGGGCAAGACGGGCGTCATTATCGGCGCGGCCCTGGCGGGCCTCCTCGTCATCGCCGGCGGCACCTGGCTCGCAATCAGCGGCGGCGACGACGACCCGAAGAAGCCCGTGGCCAAGGGGAGCACCGGCCCGCAGCCGACCGGCTCGGCCTCCGTCGACCAGGGCGACGGCAGCGGTGACGGCCGCAACGCCGAGGACGACCTCAACGCCGGGCGCCAGCCGGGCGAGGCGAAGGTCCTGTGGCTGGCGAAGAACGACGTCGACCTGCCGAAGAACGGCTCGGACGTGCTGGGTCCGTGGATCGTCGGCGACACGCTCGTCAAGGGCATGTACAAGGAGCTCGCGGGCTACTCGGTCGCCGACGGCAAGAAGAAGTGGACCATCCCGTACACCGCCGAGCTGTGCGCGGCCTCCCATCAGACCACCACGGACGGCAAGCTGGTCGTCGCGTACAAGGACGGCCCGACCGACAAGGCCGACTGCACCCAGCTGCAGATGGTCGACCTCAACACCGGCAAGGCCGGCTGGACGAAGACCCTCAAGCAGCGCGGCACCTGGGACTTCCTCTCCGACATCACCCTGGCCATCAGCGGCAACACGGTGACCGCCTCCCGTACCGGCAACTCCGACGCCTTCCAGGTCAGTGACGGCAAGGAGCTGTTCGGCAAGCTGCCGGGCAACTGCCAGCCGCAGGCCTTCGCAGGCGGTGCCAAGCTGATCGCCGCCGAGACCTGCCCCTTGGTCGGCGACAAGAGCCAGGAACAGGTCCAGGAGCTCGACCCGGCCACCGGCAAGGCCAAGTGGACGTACAAGCTCCAGCCCGGCTGGGAGGTCGACAAGGTCTACTCGGTCGCCCCCCTCGTCCTCTCGCTGCGGGAGCGCGACACGAAGAAGTGGGGGGTCGTCGCGCTCAACGCGAACGGCACCGTGCGCTCGCAGCTCGTCAGCAAGGACAAGTTCGCGCCGGACTGCGGGGGCAGCTTCATCGTCATGGGCACCAACCTGGAGGGCTGTGTCGGTGTCGCCGCCGACGCCAACACCTTCTACATCGCGACCGCGCCCGACTCTTCCGGTACCGCCCGTACCAATGAGGTCATCGCGTTCGACCTCAACACCGGCAAGGAGAAGTGGCGCTCGGCCGCTCCCGCCGAACGGACGATGATCCCGCTCCGTATGGAAGGGGCGAACGTCCTCCTCTACATCGAGCCCTCGTTCGACGCGGGCGGCGCTGTGGCCACTCTGGCGCCGACCGGTGGCAAGCCGAACGTGATCCTTCAGCACCCGGCGTCCACCTCCGAGATCGAGAACTCCTTCTTCTCGACCACGCTCCGCTACGCGGACGGCCGGTTCTTCATCACCAGCAGCCGCGTCTCCGCGAGCAATGACTCGGCGGAGAAGGAGACCAAGACGATGATGGCCTTCGGGAAGTAGCGTCCCGGCCCTCCCCCCGACTCCCTTCCTTCAGAGGTACACGTACGCATGACGCAGCCACCGCAACCGCCCCAGCCACCGAACCAGCCGCCGCAGCAGCCCGGCCAGCCACCGCAGCAGCCGCCGGCCCAGCCCCCGCAGCCGCCGACCCAGCCCGTGCAGGCGCCCCAGGGCGGCTTCGGGGCCCCGCAGGACGCCCCGCCGGGAGGCTTCGGCGCGGCCACCCCGCCGCCGCAGGCGCCGGGTTACGGCTACCCGCAGACGCCCCCGCCGCCCGGTCAGCCCGCACAGCCGGGCCAGCCCACGCAGCCCACTCAGCCCGGACAGCCCGTCAATTACGGCTACTCGCAGGCCCCGACGCAGTACGGCCAGGCGCCCTACGGCCAGCAGCCGTACGGCTACCCGACCCAGCCCATGCAGCCGCACCCGCAGGCGTCGCCGAAGAAGAAGCTGACCACGCAGATGCAGATCATCATCGCGGCGGTCGTCGCGGTGGTGCTGATCGTCGCCGGCGGTGTCTGGTTCGCCTCCACCAAGGGCGACGACAAGGACCCCAAGAACCAGGCGGCGTCCGCGGGCAGCACCGGCGGCAACGACAAGGGCATCGGCGGCGGGGGCAAGGAGAAGGCCCCCGAGAACACCGCGGCCAAGGTGGCCTTCCAGCTGCCGCAGCCCAAGGTCACCGACGTCACCGATGTGAGCGGCTCCTGGGTCACCGACACGACGTACGTCAAGACCGGCATCAACTCGGTCGTCGGCTACGACGCCGCCAAGGGCACGGTGCTCTGGACGATCCCGCTCCCCGGCCAGGTGTGCGCCGCATCAAGGCACGTGTCCGGCAACAAGACCGCCATCGCGTTCGAGGCCGCCAAGCGGGTTCCGCCGAAGAACTACCAGTCGTGCACCCAGATCGGCGTCATCGACCTGGCCGCGGGCAAGCTGCTGTGGAGCAAGGCGGCCAAGGGCACCAGCGACGAGCCGCCCCGGTTCAACGAGATCACCCTGAGCGGCAACACCGTCGCGGCGGGCGGCACCGAGGGCGGCGCCGCCTTCGACCTGACCACCGGCGCGCCGCGCTGGAAGCCCGAGGTCAACGCCGAAGGCTGCTACGACATGGGTTACGGCGGCGGCCCGGCCCTCGTCGCGGCCCGCAAGTGCGGTGACTGGGACAACAAGTACGTCGTCATCCAGCCGCTCAACCCGGCCACGGGCGCGCCCCTGTCCCAGTACAAGATGCCGGCGGGTGTCGAGTACGCGAGCATCGTGTCGTCCAAGCCGCTGGTCGTCGCCGCCGACGTCGGCGACACCGCCGGTGACGGCAGCGGCATCTCGGACTTCTTCGTCATCGACGAGAAGACCGGAAAGCTGAAGGTCAAGATCGCGGCCGACGCCGACCGCTACGCCGCCGAGTGCCGGTCCACCGAGGTCGAGTCCTGCACGAAGGCGGTCGTCGGGAACAACCGGCTCTACCTGCCGACCGAGGAGCACGAGGGCGCCAGCAGCGAGTACGGCGACACCAACGAGATCGTCTCGTTCGACCTGACCACCGGGAAGCCGACCACCGACAAGGCCGACGCGGGTGACCGGTACACGATCTTCCCGCTGCGCATGGACGGCGGCAACATCATCGCCTACAAGTGGCCCCCGTACGACAAGGGCGGACAGATCGTCAGCATCGACGGCGGCACCTTCAAGTCGACGCTGCTGCTGGAGAACCCGGGCGACGAGTCGATCCGGGACGCGGAGACCAGCTTCTCCAGCGACTACGCCGAGATCCACTACACCGCCGGCCGGATGTACGTCTCGGAGGTCATGCTGAGCAAGCCGTACGGCAGCAGCGCGGACGCCGAGAAGGAGTACCTGGCGGTTTCCTTCTCCGCCGCCGGCTGACCGAACCGGCCCCTACGACGGCCCGGTGCCCGATCGATCACTCGATCGGGTGCCGGGCCGTTTTGGCGAAGAATTCGGCATTCTGGGGGGCTTCCTGCGGTAAGGGGCGCGCAACGTCGAACAAGCGTGTAGCTTGCCGGGTCAACAGGGCTGGGGGGCCGGGGGGCCGACTCCAGGGGTTTGGGGGGATTGCTCGATGGGTGTGCGGCTCATGGTGGTCGACGACCACCGACTGCTCGCCGAGGCGCTCGCCTCGGCTTTGAAGCTGCGCGGGCACCGGGTGCTCGCGGCGGCGGCGCCCACGGCGGGGGCGGCCGACCTCGTGGTCAGCAGGGCGCCCGAGGTGTGCCTGATGGGGACGGCGACACCGGCGGAGCCGGGCGTGTTCGACCCGATCGTGCGGATCAAACGCGAGCGCCCGCAGGTGGCCGTCGTCGTGCTAGGGCCGGTGCCGTCGCCGCGCGGGATTGCCGCGGCGTTCGCGGCGGGCGCGTCCGGTTACGTACGCCACGACGAGCGCATCGAGGGGGTCGAGCGCGCCCTCGTCAAGGCGCGGGCCGGTGAGACCGCGGTGGCGCCGCAACTGCTCCAGGGCGCCTTCACCGAGCTGCTCAACCCGGCGGTGCAGCCCGACGACGAAGGGCAGCGGCTGCTGCGGATGCTCACCGCGCGGGAGGTGGAAGTGCTCGTACGGGTGGCGGAGGGCGAGGACACCCGGCTGATCGCGGCGGGGATGGGGATCGCCCCCAGCACGGCCCGTACGCACGTCCAGCGGGTGCTGATGAAGCTGGGCGTGGGCTCCCGGCTGGAGGCGGCGGCCCTCGCGGCGCGCACGGGGCTGCTGGAGCGGGCCGAGATCCCCCGGCCGTCGTCCTCGCCGGACACCTGACGTTCCTTCTGATGTGCCCCCGAGCAGGTCCGTCCGCGGCCGCTCGGGGGCTTCGTGCTGTCCCGTACCCCGCGTGGCCGACGTTCCGTGTGGTTCCGTTGACTCCTCTGTTCGGTCATGGTTTCTTGTGTGCGGTTGTGTTCGGTGAGGGATGGGGGGCCGGTGAAGAAGACGGTGACCAGGCTCGCCGACGGGCGGGAGCTGCTCTACTACGACTCCCGGGACGACGCCGTCCGCGACGCCGTCGACCGGCGGCCGCTCGCCACCACGCTCACCACCTCCGAGATCCGCCGCGACCCGCTGCTCGGCGACGCCGTCGCCATCGCCTCCCACCGCCAGGACCGCACCTACCACCCGCCCGCCGGAGAGTGCCCGCTGTGCCCCTCCCGGGACGGCCGGCTCAGTGAGATCCCGGACAGCGACTACGACGTCGTCGTCTTCGAGAACCGCTTCCCCTCGCTCGCCGGCGCCTCGGGCCGCTGCGAGGTCGTCTGCTTCACCTCCGACCACGACGCCTCCTTCGCCACCCTCACCGAGGAGCGGGCCGCCCTCGTCCTGGAGGCCTGGACCGACCGGACCGCCGAGCTGGCCGAACTTCCGCAGGTCAAGCAGGTGTTCTGCTTCGAGAACCGGGGCGCGGAGATCGGGGTGACCCTCGGGCATCCGCACGGGCAGATCTACGCGTACCCGTTCGTCACCCCGCGCACCGCCCTCATGCAGCGCTCCGCCGCCGAGCACCGCGCCGCCACCGGCCGCAATCTGTTCGACGACAACGTCGCGCGGGAGCTCGCCGACCCCGTACGGGTGGTCCTGGAGGGTGAGCACTGGGTGGCCTTCGTGCCGTACGCCGCCCACTGGCCGTACGAGGTCCACCTCTACCCGCGCCACCGCGTCCCGGACCTGCGGGAACTCGACGGCGCGGCGCGCACAGAGTTCCCACAGGTCTATCTGGAACTCTTGAGACGCTTCGACCGGATCTTCGGCACGGACGAACCGCCGACGCCGTACATCGCGGCCTGGCACCAGGCGCCGTTCGGCGACGGCGGGCGTCGGGAGTTCGCGCTGCACCTCGAGCTCTTCACCATCCGCCGCACTTCCGGAAAGCTCAAATTTCTCGCGGGTTCCGAATCCGGCATGAGCGTGTTCATCAACGATGTGCCGCCGGAGGCCGCGGCCCAGCGACTGCGAGAGGTAGCGACGACGTGAGCACCGTGAACAAGGCGGGCAAGTACCTGGTGACCGGCGGCGCCGGATACGTCGGCAGTGTCGTGGCCGCGCATCTGCTGGAGGCGGGGCACGAGGTGACCGTGCTCGACGATCTGTCCACGGGCTTTCGCGAGGGCGTCCCGGCGGGCGCCTCGTTCATCGAGGGCCGTGTCCAGGACGCGGCGCGCTGGCTCGACCCCTCGTACGACGGCGTGCTGCACTTCGCCGCCTTCTCGCAGGTCGGCGAGTCGGTCGCGAACCCCGAGAAGTACTGGGTGAACAACGTCGGCGGGACGATGGCGCTGCTCGCCGCGATGCGCTCGGCCGGGGTGCGCCGCCTCGTGTTCTCCTCCACGGCGGCGACGTACGGCGAGCCCGTCTCCGCCCGCGTCACCGAGACCGACCCGACGGCCCCGACCAGCCCGTACGGCGCGTCGAAGCTGGCGGTCGACCACATGATCGGCGGGGAGTGCGCGGCGCACGGCCTGGCCGCGGTCTCGCTGCGGTACTTCAACGTGGCGGGCGCGTACGGCAGCTGCGGCGAGCGCCACGACCCGGAGTCGCACCTCATCCCGCTCGTCCTCCAGGTCGCCCTCGGCGGCCGTGAGGCGATCTCCGTGTTCGGCGAGGACTACCCGACCCCGGACGGCACCTGCGTACGGGACTACATCCACGTCGCCGACCTCGCGGAGGCCCATCTGCTGGCCCTCGGCGAGGCCACGGCCGGCGAGCACCTGATCTGCAACCTCGGCAACGGCAACGGCTTCTCGGTCCGCGAGGTCATCGAGACGGTCCGCAAGGTCACCGGGCATCCGGTCCCCGAGGTCGCCGCCGCCCGGCGGCCCGGCGACCCGGCCGTCCTGGTCGCCTCCGCGGCCGTCGCCCAGGAGCGCCTGGGCTGGACCCCGTCGCGGGCGGACCTGGCGGGCATCGTCGCCGACGCGTGGGAGTTCGCGCGTGGCCGCCGCTGACGCTGTCGCCGATGAGTTCCAGCGGCTTTACGGATACGCCCCCGAGGGCGTCTGGGCGGCCCCGGGCCGGGTCAATCTGATCGGCGAGTACACCGACGTCAACGACGGCTTCGTGCTGCCGCTCGCCCTGCCGCACACGGCGGTCGCGGCCGTCGCGCGCCGCACGGACGGCGTGCTGCGGGTGCACTCCGGGGACGTCGGCCAGGGCGTCGTCGAGCTGCGTGTCGACGCCCTGGCGCCGGGCTCCGGCGCGGGCTGGGCGGCGTACCCGGCGGGGGTGGTCTGGGCGCTGCGGGAGGCCGGTCACCCGTTCACCGGCGCGGACCTGCATCTGACCTCCACCGTGCCCACGGGCGCGGGGCTCTCCTCGTCAGCCGCCCTGGAGGTGGTCACCGCGCTGGCACTCGCCGAGCTGTACGGGCTCGGCCTGACCCACCCGGAGCTGGCCGTGCTCGCCCAGCGCGCCGAGAACGCGTACGTCGGCGTCCCGTGCGGTGTCATGGACCAGATGGCGTCGGCCTGTTGCGCCGAGGGCCACGCCCTGCACCTCGACACCCGCGATCTGACCCGGCGCCAGGTGCCCTTCGACCTCGCCGCCCACGGGCTCCAGCTGCTGGTCGTCGACACCCGTGTGCGGCACGCGCTCGGGGACGGCGCGTACGCGGAGCGGCGCGCCGGGTGCGAGGCCGGTGCGCGGGCGCTGGGCGTGCGCACGCTGCGCGAAGTCCCGTACGCGCACCTGCTCGATGCTCTCGCCCGTTTGTCCGGCACTGTGCTTTCCCGGGGGACGACCCCCGGACCCCCGCCGGAAGAGATTCGCCGGTACGTCCGCCACGTCGTCGGCGACAACCACCGTGTCGAGCGGACGATCGCCCTGCTCGACGCGGGCGATCCGCGCGGGGTCGGCCCGGTGCTGACCGAGGGGCACCGCTCGCTCCGGGACGATCTGAGGGTCTCCTGCCCGGAACTCGACCTCGTAGTCCAGGCATCCGACGCGGCGGGCGCGCTGGGTGCCCGGATGACCGGCGGTGGCTTCGGCGGCTCGGCGGTCGTCCTGGTCGAGTCGGGCGGCGGCGCGGACGCGGTCACCGAGGCGGTGACGGGGGCCTTCGCGGCAGCGGGCCACGCACCGCCGCGGGTGTTCCCCGCGGTCGCCTCGGCGGGTGCGCGCCGACTGGCGTGACGCGCGGCGCGTCGCTCGCCGCACTCCACGCGCCATGGGGCATGCGTCATGCGCGACCGGAAGTGATCACTCCGCGTCGACATCTGTCTTTTTTCGAAACTTCAACCACTCGCCAAACACACTGGCCAGTCAGTTCTGCAAATATCCTTCCCCTCCCCGCCCCCGTCCGTACTCTGATGCACAGCACCGGTGGGGGCCGGTGCTGATTCAGGGGGCGAGACAGTCGGGTACGACGCCCGGGGCGGGGTAGCAGTCAAGAACACGGCGGCGGCTGTGGGATTGCGCACCGCCCCATTCCCGGGCGCCGTACCCGTGCTTATTGGCCTCCGCCGGAAAACACAGCCTGGGGGTGTCTGTGGTCCGTATCCGGGTTCTGGTGGTGGACGACCACCGAATCTTCGCCGAGTCCCTGGCCGCGGCGCTCGCCGCCGAGCCGGACGTCGACGTCGCCGCGGCCGGCAGTGGCCCGGCCGCCATGCGCTGCCTCGAACGCGCGGCCGTCGACGGCCGCAAGTTCGACGTCCTGCTCGTCGACGCCGACCTCGGCGTGGCCGCGGCGCCCGCCGCCCCGGTCGTCGCCCGCGCGGTCCCCGACAACGGGGAGGGCGGCTTCGTCGACGGCCTCTCGCTGGTGGCCGCGGTCCGTTCGACCCGTCCCGCGGTCCGTACGGTCGTCCTCGCAGAGAAGGACGACCCGCGCCGGGCCGCCCTCGCGCTCCAGGCGGGCGCGTCGGGCTGGGTCGCCAAGGACTGCTCGCTGCAGCGGCTGCTCACCGTGATCCGCGGGGTGCTCCGGGAGGAGACCCATCTGGCGCCCGCGCTGCTCACGGGCGTCCTGCGGGAGCTCACCGCGGCGCGCAAGCACCGCACCGAGAGCGAGCGGCTGGTGGAGTCCCTCACCCCGCGCGAGCGCGAGGTGCTGTGCTGCATGGTCGCGGGCCTGGGCCGCAAGGCGGTCGCCGAGCGCCTCTTCCTCTCCCCGCACACCGTCCGCACGCACATGCAGAACGTGCTGGGGAAGCTGGGGGTGCACTCCACGCTCGCGGCCGTCGCGCTGGCGCGCAGGGCCGGTGTCGGTCCGGCAGAGCTGTCCTCAGCCGGGGATGTTGTCGAACGGGGCGGTCAGCTGGCGTAGCAGCCCGGCCAGATCGCCCCGCTGGGCCCGGGACAGCTGGGCCAGGATCGCGCGCTCCTGGGCGAGCAGCCCGGCGAGCGCCTGATCGGCGCGGTCGCGGCCCTCCGGGGTGAGCCGCACCAGCACACCGCGCCGGTCGCTAGGGTCGGGCAGCCGCTCGACCAGGCCCTTCTTCGCCAGCCGGTCGATGCGGTTGGTCATGGTGCCCGAGGTCACCAGGGTCTGGGTCAGCAGTTGGCCGGGGGAGAGCTGATAGGGCGCGCCCGCGCGCCGCAGCGACGTCAGTACGTCGAACTCCCAGGGCTCCAGATTGTGCTCGGAGAACGCGAGCCTGCGGGCCCGGTCGAGATGCCGGGCCAGCCGGGAGACACGGCTGAGCACCTCGAGCGGTTCCACGTCGAGGTCCGGGCGCTCACGGCGCCATGCAGCGACCAGCCGGTCGACCTCGTCCTCCATGACGATCAGTGTAGAGGGTCTGTCGATGTGAAGTCTCTTGACGTCAAGATATAGGTCGCTGGACTATTGGGCATGGTCGGGCCGGAACCTCGTTCCGCTTGGCTGCACCGTTCCAGCAAAGGGGCTCGAACATGCATTCCGTTCCCATCTGGGATCCACAGCAGTACCTGCGCCACTCCACCCATCGGACCCGCCCGTTCCTCGATCTGCTCGCCCGGATACCCGAACTGCCCACCCACACGGGCCACCCGCCGCGGATCGCCGACATCGGCTGCGGACCCGGCAATGTCACCGTGCTCCTCGCCGACCGCTGGCCCGGCGCCCGCGTCACCGGCTTCGACCTCTCCCCGGACATGCTCGCTCGCGCCGAGAGCGAATACGCCGGCACCACCCCCGGCGGCGGCTGGCTCGAATTCCGCCCGGCCGACGCCGCGCACTGGACGCCCGAGGAGCCGTACGACCTGATCGTCTCCAACGCCGCCCTGCAATGGGTGCCCAACCACCCCGAATCGTTCCCGAAGTGGGTCGACGGCCTGGCGCCCGGAGGCACCTTCGCCTTCCAGGTCCCGGGGAACTTCACCTCCCCCAGCCACGCCCTGCTCGGCGAACTCTGCGACACCCCCCAATGGCGCGACCGCGTCGGCGACCAGGGCCGCCGCTTCATCCACGTCCTCGAACCTGCCGACTACCTCATGCGGCTCGCCGACCTCGGCTGCGCGACGGACGTCTGGGAGACCACGTACTCCCAGCTCCTCAGCGGCGAGGACCCCATCCTCGACTGGGTGAAGGGCACGGCCCTGCGCCCGGTCCTCACGACCCTGGAGGACGACCCCGACGCGACCGACGAATTCCTCGCCCAGTACCGCGACCTGCTCCGCAAGGCCTACCCACCGGGCCCGCACGGCACGATCTTCCCGTTCCGCCGGATCTTCGCCGTGGCCAGGAAGGAGGCCTGATGCCCACCGCATTCCTGGCACCGACGCGCGGGCCGGCCACATGAGCGGCTTAGTGGGCTTAGACATCCCGGTCGGCGCCCGGCGACCGTGACCGGACGCCGACCGGGCCGCAGCCGCACGTCCCCCGGCTCTCAGTTCTTGCGGTGGCCTATCAGGCGCGGCTTCGGCTCCAGGCCGTCCAGACCGTGCCACGCCAGGTTCACCAGGTGCGCCGCCACCTCGGCCTTCTTCGGCTTGCGGGCGTCCAGCCACCACTGGCCCGTCAGCGCCACCATCCCCACCAGCGCCTGCGCGTACAGCGGCGCCAGCTTCGGATCGAAGCCGCGGGCCTTGAACTCCAGGCCCAGGATGTCCTCGACCTGGGTGGCGATATCGCTGATCAGCGAGGCGAACGTGCCCGTCGACTGGGCCACCGGCGAGTCCCGCACCAGGATGCGGAAGCCGTCCGTGTACGTCTCGATGTAGTCGAGCAGCGCGAACGCCGCCTGTTCGAGCAGCTCACGCGGATGACCGGCCGTGAGCGCTCCGGTCACCATGTCCAGCAGCTGGCGCATCTCGCGGTCCACGACGACCGCGTACAGGCCTTCCTTGCCGCCGAAGTGTTCGTACACGACAGGCTTGGAGACCCCGGCCTTCGCTGCGATCTCCTCCACCGACGTCCCCTCGAAGCCCTTCTGCGCGAAGAGCGTGCGGCCGATGTCGAGCAGTTGCTGGCGGCGCTCCGCCCCGGTCATCCGGACTCTGCGCCCCCGCCGGGGTTTCTCGCTGCTGCTGGGATTGCCACTGCCGTCGATCGCCACGTCCTCAATCATGCCGCCTCCGCGGCCTCCGTCCTGCGCCGGGCGTCGATCCGGTCCGCGGTCGGCCAGCGCACGTCGTACGCCCAACCCGCCAGCTCGAACCAGCGGATCAGCCGCGCGCTGGAGTCGACCTGCCCGCGCATCACACCGTGCCGCGCGCTCGTCGGGTCCGCGTGGTGCAGGTTGTGCCAGGACTCGCCGCACGACAGCACCGCCAGCCACCACACGTTGCCCGAACGGTCACGCGACTTGAACGGGCGCTTGCCGACCGCGTGGCAGATCGAGTTGATCGACCACGTCACGTGGTGCAGCAGCGCGACCCGGACCAGCGAGCCCCAGAAGAACGCGGTGAACGCGCCCCACCACGACATCGTCACCAGCCCGCCGACCAGCGGCGGGATCGCCAGCGACACGACCGTCCACCCCACGAACTGGCGGGAGATCCGCCGGATCGCCGGGTCCTTGATCAGATCCGGCGCGTACTTGTGCTGCGGAGTCTGCTCCTCGTCGAACAGCCAGCCGATGTGCGCCCACCACAGGCCCTTCATCAGCGCGGGGACCGTCTCACCGAACCGCCACGGCGAATGGGGGTCGCCCTCGGCGTCCGAGAACTTGTGGTGCTTGCGGTGGTCGGCCACCCAGCGCACCAGCGGACCCTCCACGGCCAGCGACCCCATGATCGCGAGCGCGATCCTCAGCGGACGCTTCGCCTTGAAGGAGCCGTGCGTGAAATAGCGGTGGAAGCCGATCGTGATGCCGTGACAGCCGATGTAGTACATCGCCACCATCAGGCCGAGATCGAGCCAGCTCACGCCCCAGCCCCAGGCCAGCGGCACCGCCGCGAGCAGGGCGACAAAGGGCACCGTGATGAACAGCAGCAGGGCGATCTGCTCGATCGAACGCTTGTTCTCGCCGCCGAGCGTGGCGGCGGGGAGGTCGGGTTCGGGCGGCATCCGGGCGTCGTCGATCACATCGGGGCTTGTGGTCATGGGGTGTCCCCTGGGGGGTGAGAGATCTGTCTGATCCGTGGCTACGGGTCCGTAACCTACGGCGTCGTAAGTATGGCAGCGCGACGCCTCGCGGCAAGAGGGCTGCGGACAACACGACGTGAACGGCCACCTATCCTGGTGCTCGTCGGACAGCGCGGTCCGCAAGCCTTCCGGAAAACCTCCAGACGTGCTCTAACTGTGCAAGGAGCCGCACCTGTGAGCAGTGCAGACCAGACTTCCACCGCCAGCGCGGAGCTGCGCTCCGACATCCGCCGACTGGGCGATCTGCTGGGCCAGACCCTCGTACGGCAGGAAGGCCCCGAGCTCCTCGAGCTCGTCGAACGCGTCCGGGCCCTCACCCGGACGGACGGCGAGGCCGCCGCGGAGCTGCTCGGGGACACCGATCTGGAGACCGCCACGAAGCTTGTGCGTGCGTTCTCCACGTACTTCCATCTTGCCAACGTCACCGAACAGGTGCACCGCGGTCGTGAGCTGCGGGAACGGCGCGCCGCCGAGGGCGGACTGCTCTCGCGCACCGCCGACATGCTCAAGGACGCCGACCCCGAGCATCTGCGCGAGACCGTACGGAACCTCAACGTACGGCCCGTGTTCACCGCCCACCCGACCGAGGCGGCGCGCCGGTCCGTCCTGAACAAGCTCCGGCGCATCGCCGAGCTCCTGGAGACCCCGGTCATCGCCGCCGACCGGCGCCGCCACGATCTGCGGCTCGCGGAGAACATCGACCTCATCTGGCAGACCGACGAGCTCCGCGTGGTCCGCCCCGAGCCCGCCGACGAGGCCCGCAACGCCATCTACTACCTCGACGAGCTGCACGCCGGAGCCGTCGGGGACGTGCTGGAGGACCTCGCCGCCGAGCTGGAGCGCGTCGGCGTCGAGCTGCCCGCCGGCACCCGCCCGCTCACCTTCGGCACCTGGATCGGCGGCGACCGCGACGGCAACCCGAACGTCACGCCGGACGTCACGAGCGCCGTGCTGATCCTCCAGCACGAGCACGGCATCACCGACGCCCTGGCGGCCATCGACGACCTGCGCGGGCTGCTGTCGAACTCCATCCGTTACGCGGGCGCGACCGAGGAGCTGCTCTCCTCGCTCCAGACCGACCTGGAGCGGCTCCCCGAGATCAGCCCCCGCTACAAGCGCCTCAACGCGGAAGAGCCGTACCGCCTCAAGGCCACCTGCATCCGTCAGAAGCTCCTCAACACCCGCGCGCGCCTCGCCAAGGGCACCCCGCACGAGGACGGCCGCGACTACCTCGGCACCGCCGAGCTGCTGCACGACCTGGAGCTCGTCCAGACCTCCCTGCGCGAGCACCGCGGCGGACTGCTCGCCGACGGCCGCCTCGACCGTACGATCCGCACGCTCGCGGCCTTCGGGCTCCAGCTCGCCACGATGGACGTACGCGAACACGCGGACGCCCACCACCACGCGCTCGGCCAGCTCTTCGACCGCCTCGGCGAGGAGTCGTGGCGCTACGCCGACATGCCGCGCGACTACCGCCAGAAGCTGCTCGCCAAGGAGCTGCGCTCGCGGCGCCCGCTCGCGCCGACGCCCGCGCCGCTGGACGCCGCGGGAGCGAAGACCCTGGGCGTCTTCCACGCCGTCAAGGAAGCCTTCGAACGCTTCGGGCCCGAGGTCATCGAGTCGTACATCATCTCGATGTGCCAGGGCGCCGACGACGTCTTCGCGGCCGCCGTGCTCGCCCGCGAGGCCGGCCTGATCGATCTGCACGCGGGCTGGGCGAAGATCGGCATCGTGCCGCTGCTGGAGACGACGGACGAGCTGCGCGCCGCCGACGTCATCCTCGACGGCATGCTCGCCGACCCGTCGTACCGCCGCCTCGTCTCGCTGCGGGGCGATGTGCAGGAGGTCATGCTCGGGTACTCCGACTCGTCGAAGTTCGGCGGCATCACCACCTCGCAGTGGGAGATCCACCGGGCGCAGCGACGGCTGCGTGACGTCGCGCACCGGTACGGGGTACGGCTGCGGCTCTTCCACGGCCGCGGCGGCACCGTCGGCCGCGGCGGCGGCCCCACGCACGAGGCGATCCTCGCGCAACCCTGGGGCACGCTGGAGGGCGAGATCAAGGTGACCGAGCAGGGCGAGGTCATCTCCGACAAGTACCTGATCCCGTCGCTGGCCAGGGAGAACCTGGAGCTGACGGTCGCCGCCACGCTGCAGGCCTCCGCCCTGCACACCGCGCCGCGCCAGTCCGACGACGCCCTGGCCCGCTGGGACGGGGCCATGGACACCGTCTCGGACGCGGCCCACTCGGCGTACCGGCGGCTCGTCGAGGACCCGGACCTGCCCGCGTACTTCTTCGCCTCCACACCGGTGGACCAGCTCGCGGAGCTGCACCTGGGCTCCCGGCCTTCGCGCCGTCCCGACAGCGGGGCGGGCCTGGACGGGCTGCGGGCCATCCCGTGGGTGTTCGGCTGGACCCAGTCGCGGCAGATCGTGCCGGGCTGGTTCGGGGTGGGCTCGGGCCTGAAGGCGCTGCGGGAGGCCGGCCACGGGGCGGTCCTGGAGGAGATGTACGGCCGCTGGCACTTCTTCCGGAACTTCATCTCCAACGTGGAGATGACCCTCGCCAAGACGGATCTGCGGATCGCCCGGCACTACGTGGACACGCTGGTGCCGGAGCCGCTGAAGCACGTCTTCGCCGACATCGTGGCGGAGCACGAGCTGACGGTGCAGGAGGTGCTGCGGGTGACGGGCGGTGAGGAGCTGCTCGACTCCAACCCGGTGCTCCAGCAGACCTTCGCGATCCGCGACGCCTATCTGGACCCGATCTCGTACCTCCAGGTGGCGCTGCTGTCGCGCCAGCGCGGGGCCGCCGAGCGCGACGAGCCCTCGGACCCGCTGCTCGCGCGTGCGCTGCTGCTGACGGTGAACGGAGTGGCGGCGGGCCTGCGCAACACGGGCTGACGCCCGGGCCCACCCGGAAGACCGCCGCCCGGCGCCACAAGATGGGACTCGCCGACCC